>CBDUCT010000488.1:0-2625 GCA_965365715.1 uncultured Cyclobacteriaceae bacterium
ACCGGGATCATTGGAGGCTTTAAGAAATGAGGAGTTTATCATTAAGGTGGCAATTACAACGCCGAGAATCAAAATGGGTTTTTTCATTTTTTTATGTTTATACATGTTAAAAATTCTAAGTCCGGTTTAAAAAATCCCGGGAAAATCAGGAATTACAAAAATAAAATATCTGTATATCTTTTATCCAATATCGAAAATATTAATTGCCCTTCATTTTGCAGGAAGCCAAGATATGAAATTGCGATTTTAATTATGCTTCATCCCGGAGTTTGCCTGCTACTTCTTCAGCTTGTTTCCACACCCTCAGGAAATTACCAGACCAGATCTTCTGAATATCTTCTTCGGTATATCCTCTTTCAAGCAATATTCCGATCAGATTAGGATACATTGAAACATCGTTGAGACCCTCCGGCAGATTGCTGACGCCGTCATAATCAGATCCGATTCCAACATGGTCTATTCCAACCAGCTCAACAACATGATCGATATGGTCAGCTACTTCTTCCACGTGGCCCAAAGGAACATCATTTTCCTGTATATAATTTTTGATGTATGTCGTTTTTTCTTCGGAAGTCATGTTGGACCGGTCAATATTATCCCAGGCCTTGGACATTTTCTGTTGATGGTCACCATTGATAAAGTATGTGCCAAAATTGATCTGTATTACACCTCCGTTATCTGCCAGTTTTCTGATCATATCATCACTCATATTTCTTTCAAATCCTGGTGTATAATGCCTGCAGGATGAATGGGTGGCTACCAGAGGGGCCTCGGTTATTTCAACGACCTGATAAAACGTACTATCGCTTACATGTGAGATGTCAACGAGGATCCCCAGGCGGTTCATTTCTTTAACTACTTCTTTCCCAAATGGACTTAAGCCATTCCAGTGTTTATCGGGATCATAGGACGAATCACATATTAAGTTCCACTTGGAGTGGCAGAGCGTGATATATCGTATACCTCTTTCATAAAAGTACCTGAGATTTCGAATATCATCTTCAATAGGCGCTCCATTTTCCATCCCCATGGGAAGAGATACCAGGCCTTTTGCAAATTGATCTTTAACATCAGCCACTGAAAAAGCCATGGCATATTTATCCGGCCATTTCCGGGCGAATCCGTATACCAGGTCAATTAATTCATCTGCCTTTTCCTTGGCACCCCCGGTTTCCTGATAACTGGCTCCAACATAAATAGACATAAAAGGTACATCCAATCCACCTTTTCTGGCCCGCTCATAATCAAAATGCCCTTTTTCAGTCCGTTTAGAAATATCTTCCCACTCTTCAACCAGCCTGTAAGGAACATCGATATGCGTATCGATGAGCATGAATTCTTTACTTAGCCTTTGGGCTTTTTCATAGGTTGTTTCGGATTCCTCTCCCTGAGCATTTTTTACAGGAGTCTGACAGGAAAAGATCAATAGAAAGGGTAAAAGGATTAAGATGCTCTTCATTTGTCTGAATTCGTATTCGATTGATGAAATAATTGAGGAGCAATTATACTTAATTTTTACAATACTTACTCCAGCCACCCATTATGAATGATTCTTAATCTAAAACATATGAAAATCACAGAGTTATACATTTCAATGTTATCAGTCAAATTTATTGCATCTTGAACAAAATAAAGTTATATTGAATAATAGTAAAATCCTATTATTATGGAAGCCTCAAAGATAAAACACCGGAACAACCGCAGGCATTTTTTATCCAAACTTTTACCGGCAGGCATGATCTCCTGTATCTATTGTCCCAAAATGCTGGCTGCGGCTCAGAAAGATCGCACAGGGAATAACCCTAACCCGGATGATCCTTATAAAGAAAGATCGGATATGTCATATGAATCGATCTTTAACTTTGCATTCAGGGATCACCTGATCCCTATTCTTAAGGAATTATCGACAAGATATCCGAAGGAAGAATTTCTGGAAATAATGCAGGAAGCTGCTTCACAGGCATTCACACGGAAAGATGTAATGGATAAATCAAATAACAATCTGAACCAGGTATTTTGGAAACATGTTATTGAAAGGGAAGTAGTCGAGGACAGTGAAACTGCATTTGAATTAAAGATCACTAAATGTTTATGGGAAAAAGTATACCGGGAAGCAGGCGCCACTGATCTTGGTTATGCGATCGTCTGTCATACGGATTTCGCTACGGCAGAAGCTTCAGAACAGACGCTCATCAGGTCGAAAACGCTGATGCAGGGAGATGATTGCTGTAACCACCGCTGGGTTTACAATACATGATTTCAGTCTTCAGGACTTAAGTTTTGAATAAATTTATTGCATCAAAAAAGATCAATAATTGCAAAATAAGTCGTTATCAGTGAGAAAATAATTACTGCAATTATTCCAAGTCGTAGTTTTAACTTTGCCCTGTTCTCTCCCATCAGGTTATCGTTTTGAATAAGGAAAAGTATGGGTATCGCTACCGCAGGTAGTATCATGGCCTGAAAAGCCTGGGAAAAAATCATCATGGCCGGAGGGGTCTTTTCAATAAAGATCAATCCGAATCCAAATAGAAGGCCAATCCCACCCAGTATGCGAAACATCGGTGATTTAATATCCCTGGGTTTCCCGGCAATGTCAGATATCAACCAGGGTGCTATTAAAAT
>CBDUCT010000489.1:0-2611 GCA_965365715.1 uncultured Cyclobacteriaceae bacterium
CACATATGGTTACCGCCTTCTTCCACTACTTGTCGCAAAGCCCTGGCCTTATGGACCCCAATGATACACACCACTACTTCACGCGCATCCATGACCGTTCCCACACCCACGGTCAAAGCCATTCTTGGAACAAGATGAATGTCATTTTCAAAAAATCTTGCATTGGCTTTTATAGTGTTGAAATTTAATGTTTTGATCCTGGTTCTTGAAGCAAGGGATGATCCTGGTTCATTAAACGCAATGTGGCCATCAGGCCCGATCCCGCCAAGGAAAAGTTCTATACCTCCTAAATCTTTCATCTTTGCCTCATAATCAGCACATTCTTTATCCAGGTCAGAGGCCATTCCGTTTAAAATATTAACGTTTTCTTCAGGTATATCTATATGATTGAAAAAATTCTCCCACATGAAATAATGATAACTTTGTTCGTGATCCTTGTCCAGTCCAACATACTCATCCATATTGAAGGTGATCACATTTTCAAAGCTGACAGCTCTTTCTTTATTAAGTTTTATCAGTGCTTTATATGTCCCAAGCGGAGAAGATCCGGTAGGTAAGCCCAAAACAAAAGGTTTTTCCTTTGTTGGTTTGAAATTATTGATTCTTTCTGCAATATAATCGGCGGTCCACTGACTTAAATTCTGATAATCTTTTCTGATAATTATTTTCATATCTATTAATTTTTAAAAAATCTGATATTGTTTAAGTAATAAATTGAAATGCTGAAAATACCTAATTTTTGATAAATTACAAATGAATTCATATTATGGATTATATTTTTCAAAATTAAAGCATAAGTCTAGGCTGAAAGTAAAAATATATATTATTTTAAGGTATTATTAATTCTTAACGAAAATGAAGAAAAATATACGAGTAGTTGTAGTAGGCATAGGGAATATGGGTAGATCACACGCGCTTGCCTACCATAAAATTTCAGGATTTGAACTTGCCGGATTAGTCGATCGCTTGCCGGAAAAAAGAGAAAATCTTTCAGATGAATTAGGTGGAATCCCACAATTCGATGATTTTGATACCGCCCTTGCTGCTACTAAACCTGATGTAGTTTGTATATGTACTTATCCGGATACCCATGCCGAACTTGCCAGAAAAAGTTTAATTTCCGGGGCTCATGTTTTTGTTGAAAAGCCCCTGGCAGTTTCAGTTGAGGAAGCTTCCGATCTAATTCAACTGGCTCAAAAAGAAAACAAAAAACTGGTAGTCGGCTATATTTTACGTGTTCATCCATCCTGGAAGAAATTTATTGAGATTTCTCACACGCTCGGGAAGCCCCTGGTTATGCGGATGAACCTTAATCAGCAAAGCAGTGGCACCACATGGCTTACTCATTTAAATTTAATGAAGTCTATGTCTCCTATAGTGGATTGCGGGGTACATTACGTCGACGTGATGTGTCAAATGACAAGATCAAAACCAATTCGCGTTCATGCCATTGGCGCAAGGTTAACTGAACAGATCAGTCCAGGGATGTATAACTACGGTCAACTACAGGTTATCTTCGAAGATGGATCAGTAGGATGGTATGAAGCCGGCTGGGGACCCATGATGAGTGAGGTTTCCTTTTTTGTGAAAGATGTTATAGGTCCGAAAGGCTGTGTCAATATCATGGATGCCGATAAAAGCGGGCAAAGCGATGACATTGACGGGCATACCCAGACAAACCGTTTAAAGATCCATTATTCCGAAATAGATGAGAAACATGAATTGACGAGAACTGATGAAATAATAAATACTGAGGATGAACCGGACCATCAGGGATTATGTGACCTGGAACAGGAGTTTTTTTATAATTCGATTGTGAAAGACGTTGACCTTAGTGATCATCAGGAAGATGCTGTAAACAGCCTGAGAATAGTCCTGGCAGCTGATGAATCTTTCAGGACCGGTAAGGTGATTGACCTGAATTAAAGTTTCTTATAATACCAAAACTAAGAGCGGTTTGGGAAAAATATCTGACTATTTATAGTGGTTCTGAATCAAGGGCTCGAGCGGATTAAATAAAAACCCCGATTTATGGCTGGAAATATACTTCAGGCCAATCGGCTGTTTTATTGAGTACTGTAAGTTCAACAGATCCTGAAGAAAACTTACTATATTGGTTTCCCAGCTTATCATTGGACTCAGATATCCATGTAAATCCCTGTTCCTCTACCCTGTTTTGCATAGAATTAAAGGTCTTATTCTCATAAACAGTAAGGAGTGCTCTCTCAAGTTTCCCTTCTTTTAAGAAGAAATTCATGTTTATTTTTTCGGTTCTGCTATTCAATCTGCCAATTAGAACATCAAGACCATTTTCAGTATTTCTGTATTCACCCTCAAAAATGATGTTATTGGCTTCGAAATACGCAATCACATCCTCCCTGTTCCACTCATCAAAGGGTTTGTCAGCAAAACTTGAATAAAAAGGGACAGACAGGAAAATAAGTAGTATTATGTAGGATAATCTTTTCATTATTAAGGCTTTGTTTCTCTTTACTTACCGGTAAAATTTATGTATTGTTTTTTCAGGATGCAAAAGTAAACATATTCAGGTATAATTCCATTTAAGCGGGAATATTCGGAGATCAAGCCAATCATCTTTTCCTGAATTCAT
>CBDUCT010000490.1:0-2611 GCA_965365715.1 uncultured Cyclobacteriaceae bacterium
CGGGTTCAAGTTGGTTTGATGAATGGTCTCAAAACAAAGAAAAAAGCGAAATCGGTCTTGACAACCAAAAAATTTCTGGTAAGATGCAAGTATGAAACGCATAGACAATAGCAAGAGACTCATCAAATGAACAAACAGAAGCTGACAATACGGAAATTGCCCTGAAATAAGATTTACCGCTAAAAGAATACAAGGCCTGGTAATTTCTCATTTACTGCTCGCCTAAAAAATCCATTCACTTATCATTTCATGGATTTATTGTATAGAAGATATTCCAAACCTTTAGAGAATTAAATTAGAAATTATACCCGGGAGTATTTTATCTTGGGCTCACATCTAGGCTTTTAAAATTATTTTACCTATTTTATGGCATCACTATTTATTTTTGGGACTATGAATAAAACACATCGCAGAAATTTTATAAAGATTGCCGGATTAGCTGTTTCCGGCACTTTAATGCCGAGGTTTTCAACCGGGACACCCCGATTAAAGGGCAGTGAAAAAATCAAACTTGGAATTGCTTCCTATACCTTCAGGGAATTCTCACTGGATGAAACAATCCGGATGACCAATAAGGTAGGCATGGAATATATTGCTTTAAAAAGCATGCATCTTCCACTCGACAAAACAGATAACGAAATCCGGGAGGTAAAGACAAAAATAGAAAAAGCGGGCATAAAACTATATGGTGCCGGTGTAGTCTACATGAAAAATGAAGATGAGGTTGAAAATGCATTCCGGTATGCAAAAGCAGCTGGGATGAAAACGATAATAGGAGTACCTAACCACGATTTGCTTGATCTTGTTGAAAAAAAGGTGAAAGAAACAGACATCCAGGTGGCCATTCATAATCATGGACCAGGCGACGATCTGTATCCCAGTCCGGAAAGTATTATTGAAAAAGTCGGGAACAGGGATAAACGGATTGGCATGTGCATGGACATCGGGCATACACAACGCATAGGATTGGATCCTGCATCTGAAGCACTCAAGTACTTCGACAGATTACTTGATGTGCATTTAAAAGATGTCGATAAATCAACCCCGGAAGGGGATACTGTGGAAATAGGAAGAGGCATAATAGATATTAAGTCCTTTCTACAGGTGTTATTAGAAAACCAATACTCCGGAATAGCCAGTTTTGAGTATGAAAAAGATGGTGAGGATCCTTTGGCAGGTCTGGCTGAGTCTATTGGTTATGTAAAAGGTGTTTTATCATTATTAAAATAAATTAACTATGAAGCGAGTATTATTATTCATTAGTTTTATTCTCATCATTATAACGAGTGAAAGTATGGCACAATTATCTGTTTATGGCATCTTTGACGGGCAATCTGATATTGGAGATGTAAAAATTGATGGTTCTGTGGCATACGATAAAGATACCGATGAATATCTTGTAGGAGGATCGGGAGAAAATATCTGGTTTAATATGGATGAATTTCACTATGTGTGGAAGATTATGGAAGGTGATTTTATTTTGTATGCTAAAATGAAATTCATTGGTGACAATCCCGAACCACATCGTAAAGGAGGATGGATGATACGACAGGGGATGGATCCGAACGCACCGCATGTCTCTGTTACTGTACATGGTGACGGGCTGACTGCCCTGCAATACCGGGAGAAGATCAATGGGGAAATGTCTGAGATCAGGTCTACTGTTGATGGCCCGAACATCATACAGTTGGAAAGAAAAGGAGATACTTTTACCATGAAAGTGGGGAGCGATGGTGGATTATTGGAAAAAGTCGGGGAATTTTCCATGGACATGAGTGGAAGTGTTTACGCGGGATTATTTGTTTGTTCGCATAATGAATACAATTTCCAGCAAATAGTTTTCAATAATGTCAGGATATCAGTACCAGCAGAAGAAGGAAAAGGAAATTCCCGTGAGGGTGTTAGCAGCAGGCTGGAAATCCTGAATATTGAAACTTTAAACCGGCGTGAAATTTATGCCAAAGATGGTTTATTCGAAGCCCCGAACTGGTCACCTACCGAGCCAAAATTATTATTCAACGAAGAAGGAAAGCTATATAAAATACCGGTGAGAGGCGGAGAACCACAAATGATTGAATCCGGCGAGCTCAATAATTTCAATAATGATCATGGGATCTCTCCTGATGGTAAATGGATTGCTGCCAGCAATGGTGACGAGGGTATTGGGAGCCGTATATACATATTTCCATATGAGGGTGGCAAACCCAAATTGGTCACTGAAAAAGGTCCTTCCTACTGGCATGGTTGGTCAGCGGACAGCAAGAAACTTGCTTATGTCGCAGGCAGGGAAATCAGTGAACATTACGACATTTACGAGATAAAAAGAAATGGTGGCAAGGAAAAGCGACTGACAAGTTCCTATTGCCTGGACGATGGGCCGGATTATAGCCTGGATGGAAAATATATATATTTTAATTCTTGTCAATCCGGGTCCATGGAGATTTGGCGAATGAATACAGATGGAACCGAACAGGTACAACTTACTTCGGATGAGTACCAGAACTGGTTCCCCCATCCTTCTCCTGATGGCAAATGACTAGCATTTATTTCCTATGTAGATCCCGTGGATCCTGGTGACCATCCCCCCAACAAAAATGTAATGCTCAGGCTA
>CBDUCT010000491.1:0-2609 GCA_965365715.1 uncultured Cyclobacteriaceae bacterium
TACGTATAGCGTCATAAGCTTTAACATAAGTTACGGGATTGGACCGGGAGGATTTCCCGATGTGATTCTGATCAATATATTCAACCTGGAGTATTCTATCAACCGATCCTTCAAGCCTGTCAAATTTTCCAACTGAATCAGACATAAGGCCAAGCCGCTTTGCCAAGGCCGGATATAAAATATTTTTAACCAGTGTGGATTTTCCTGAACCACTAACACCTGTGATAACCGATAAAATACCGAGGGGGATATTTACATTAATATTTTTAAGGTTGTTTTCACGCGCTCCTATAATTTGAATTTGTTCCTTCCAGGATCTTCTCCTGGGTGGGACCTGGACTGTGTCAAGATGGTTTAAATATCTCGCAGTATATGATGTTAAATTTTCACGGATTTGGGATTGGGATCCCTGGAAAACCAATTCGCCACCATGAGCACCGGCGTCCGGTCCTATATCAATTATCTGATCAGCATTTAACATGATCTCTTCCTCATGTTCAACCACAATAACGGTATTGCCAAGATCCCTGAGGGATTTCAGTACTTCAATTAATCTATTGGTATCACGTGGATGAAGGCCTATGCTGGGTTCATCCAATATATACATGGAACCAACCAAAGCACTTCCAAGGGATGTTGCCAATCTGATTCTTTGATATTCACCACCTGAAAGGGATGAAGTAAGTCGGTTCAGCGTTAGATATCCAAGTCCGACTAAGTCAAGGTAATTAAGCCGGCTTTTAATTTCCGTTAATAACTGCTTACTGATTTTTTCATCAATCCCATCGATCTTAAGATTATTAAAAAATGAAACAGAATCACTGACAGGCATTAAAACCAGGTCCGAAATAGACCTGTTATTTATTTTTACATAATCCGCATCTTCCCTTAAGCGTGTTCCCCTGCATTTAGGACAAATTGTACGTCCCCTGTAACGGCTTAATAAAACCCTATACTGTATTTTATGAGTCTTCGAACTGATGTAATCGAAGAATTGATGGATCCCTTTGAAATACTTGTTTCCATTCCAAAGTAATTCATACTCTTCTGTATTTAATTCATTTATTGGTCTGTGAATTGGAAAATCAAATTCCATAGCGTTATCCAATAACCTGCGAAGCCATTTTTTCATAGTTTCGGATCGCCAGGGAACGATAGCGCCCTCATAAACTGACAGGCTTTTGTCCGGTATTACTAGATCTTCATCGATGCCTAAAATTTTCCCAAAGCCCTCACATTTTTTGCATGCACCGTATGGGTTGTTGAAACTGAATAAATTGACGCTGGGTTCTTCAAACGTTATCCCATCAAGTTCAAACCGGTCACTGAATTCTTTGGTTATTTTTCCGTTTACATCCACAATGTTGGATCCGTGCCCCTCAAAAAAACCTGTTTGAACGGAATCAGCAATTCTATACTGATTGTCTTCATCATTATGTACTATTGATGTACGGTCAATCAGCACCTGGATATCTTCAACATCAACGTATTTTTCCAGTTCAGTTAATGCGTCTTCCACAAGAATAACATCTTTGCCAATCCTTATGCGGGAAAACCCCTTACTTAAAAGAATGTTTAACTCCTGTTCAAGTGTTCTGTCCGGATGAATGTGCAAAGGGGCGAAGATCATTACTTTGTCCCCTTCCTCAAAGGAATATATCCAATCTACCACAGAGGTAACCGTATCTCTCTTTACTTCCTGATGGCTGATCGGAGAATATGTCTTTCCTATCCTGGCATACAGTAATTTCAGATAATCATAAATCTCTGTGGTAGTTCCTACGGTAGACCTGGGATTTTTTGTATTCGCTTTTTGTTCAATCGCGATGGCAGGAGACACACCCTGTATAAAATCGACATCTGGTTTTTCCATCCGGCCAAGAAACTGTCTTGCATATGAGCTCAGACTTTCCACGTACATTCTCTGTCCTTCAGCAAACAATGTGTCAAAAGCCAGGGATGACTTTCCTGATCCGGACAATCCTGTAATTACGATAAACTTATTTCTTGGGATGGCAACATTGAGGTTTTTTAAATTATTTACCCTTGCACCCTTAATAATGATATACTCTTTCGGATCCAATTTATCCAATTCAAAGAGTTCTTCGGTGGCTTTTATTTCACGCATGGAATAGCAAAGATAATATCAGGAACTTTCTAATTGGTAATTTGTTATCAAGAGATTGCAATATTCCAAAAATTGGAATTTTGATCTATTTTGGGAAAAATAAAAAAATATTTTTTTGTGAATTTTTTGTATTTAACCTGGAATTTGGAGCTTCAGGACTCTAATTTATGCACAAAAAAAATTATATAACTAACAGTAATACAGGAAGTTATACCTAGGCTAGTTAAAGTATATATTTAAAATAGTACAATTTTGATAAGATTTTGGAATAAATGTTGTTTTACAGTTAATCAAACACATGTAAGAAATATTAAAAATATTGTTGTTTTATAAAATCATATTATATACTTTGGCAGTCCCAATGAAAAAAATTGTTAAACCTTAAACAGAATACAATATGATATAAAGCTCTACGTTTACTAATTGAGATACATAATGAATAGGAACGAGGTAAGTGACAAAAAATTAGTTTCAGCGTACA
>CBDUCT010000492.1:0-2599 GCA_965365715.1 uncultured Cyclobacteriaceae bacterium
GGGACATAGCGGTTGAACAGGGAATTGATGCAGTGGCTTATGAGAATGGTTATTTGCGGCCAAACTGGCTGACTGTTGAAAAGGGGGGGATGTCGAGATATTCACACTTTCCAGTTGATCCGCGCGAAATTCTGAAAAAGGGAGAGGATTTACCGGAACCGAATAATGAAAAGCTGCCTTCTGCCAATTTCTGGGTTGAGGCATTTTATGAAGTTGCTTTTAATTTAGGAAATTATTTTTTTCATTGGACCTTCCATAACTATCATTCTGATAAATACTATAATCCACTGCGCGAATACATTAGTTATATTCCACGCCTCATTAAAGCCGATAAAGCTGATGCGCATGCAGAAGGCATTATTGAGCAGCTTATAAAAACAGAATCAGTTTTTTGGTTGTTTCCGATGCAGATGCAAAACGATTATCAATTACGAGAAAACTCACCTTATACACATCAATCTGAAGCGATTGAATCAGTTATTGAAGCTTTTGCACATTATGCTGATGAAGATGAAAAATTAATCATAAAAATTCATCCGATGGATAATGGTATTGAACCGTGGGAAAAGATATTGGCAAGCCTGGTAGAAAAATATGATGTCTCAGGCCGGGTTTATTTTATTGATGGTGGAAACCTTCAGAAACTGATTAATTATAGTAAAGGTGTCATCACAATTAACAGCACAGTGGGGCTGCATTCATTGCAGGCTATGAAACCCGTCTATGTTCTGGGATGTGCAGTCTATGACATTAAAGGTTTGACCTCAGATCAATCTTTGCCAGAATTTTTCAAAAATCCTGTTCATCCTGATAAAAAATTACTTGAAGCATTTATCAAGTTGCTGGCCGCATCAATCCAGGTAAAAGGTCATTATTTTACAAAAGAAGGCCGCGAAACAGCTATAAAGGGGTTGTCAGATAAAGTGTTAAAAAACCAGGTTAACTCGCATGGCGCTTATGTAGCTACACCGCCAAGAAATACAGAAAAATGTTCAGGGAAGAATTGAAACAGGAAAGGAATTTTCTTTTTCTACAGGGACCATTATCACCCCTGTATTTCCAGCTTGGTAGAAAGTTAAAAGCTGAGGGATTTGGTGTTTACCGAATTAATTTATGTGCAGGTGACTGGTTTCATTGGCATGGGGAGGATTGTGTCAGCTTCAAGGGTGATGTCAGCGAGTGGCCTGCTTTTATTGAAAACATCATCAAAGATTATTCGATTACAGATATTATTCTTCACGGTGATCGACGCCTTTATCACAAAATAGCTATAAAAATTGCAAAGCAAAACAATTTGTATATTGCTGTCACAGAGTTGGGGATTTTACGTCCAGGCTGGTTGACTATTGAGGTTAACGGGTTGGGTTTGCTCTCTCATTTTCCGAATAATCCACAGTATTTACTGGAGCAGGCAGCACGGCTGCCAGAGCCTGTTAGCGGAAAAAAATATAATTATCCCTTCTATCAAATGGCTTTGTGGGATGTTTCCTATAATTTGATTAATTATTTTCTGTTCTGGCTATATCCCGGTTACCAACGACACACTCCTTATAATCCCATCCTGGAATATTCCCGGGCAGCCTTCAGGCTCCTTGGACAAAAAAGGGAAGATAGAAAAGCCAATCAGGTCATAGCAAAACTGGTGGATTCGAAAATTCCATATTTCGTATTTCCGTTACAATTAAATGGTGATTTTCAGATACGTGATTATTCATCTTTCAGTTCCATGGCTGACGCAACCGAGGTTGTATTAAAGTCATTTACAGAGCATGCACCAAAGCATGCCCACATACTCGTAAAACAGCATCCTCTTGATCCCGGGCTGGATAAACTTAAGTCAATTACGTTGAGCCTGGCCAGAAAAATGAACATTGAAGGCAGGGTTCATTATGTTGACGGTGGTGATTTGGACCAGGCTTTTAAATATTCACTGGGTGCAGTGATGGTAAACAGTTCAGCCGCAATCGGGGCTATTGATCTAAACATTCCAGTGAAAGTGCTGGCGCCTGCTGTTTACGATATTCCGGGCCTTACTTTTCAGGGTGCGCTTGACGATTTCTGGGAATCAGACTTTAAGCCCCAGCGAAATATTTATAACGCATTCATTTCAGTGTTGAAACAAAGTACCCAGGTTCCGGGTGCACTATATGGTAAAGAAGCGCTTAAATCAGCTGTGAATAACATCGCAGATAAAATTATTGGTAAGCAGCTTAATCAGCCATCAGGCTATGTTGAGCCTCCACCACGTTTGGCTGGCAATGAAGACTGGTTTAAAACCTGATCTCTACTGCAGTTTTCAGCTTTTCAGGAATGTATTGATAACTTCCAGGCAATGATCTACTTGCTCTTTAGTGTGTTCTGAATTCAGGAAAAACCTCAAACGTGCATTTTTCTCAGGTACCGCAGGGTAGAGAATAGGCTGAACATTGTAGCCATGTTCGAATAAATATTCAGAAGCCTGGGCAGCTTTAAGGGAACTGCCAAGAATAATGGGGATAATGGCAATACCAATAGAATGCCCGATATCCAGCCCCATCGATCGAGCTTTTTCCAGGAAATATCCTGAAATGTTATGTAACGCCTGAATTCGCTGTGGTTC
>CBDUCT010000493.1:0-2579 GCA_965365715.1 uncultured Cyclobacteriaceae bacterium
CCAGGGTTACACTTGTTACTTCCTCTTCATTAAATGAACTTACATTGAATGAAGTGCCCAGCGCCACAACATCTATTAATGGAGTTTGTACTATAAAAGGTCTTGAAAGATCACGTTCAACTTCAAAATAGGCCTCACCCTGAAGTTTTACTAATCGTCCACTATCTGTAAAACTGTCAGGATATTGGATGGAAGATTCCGAATTCAACCATATCTTCGTTCCGTCGGTAAGGAAAAATTGAACTTTTTCGCCCAATAGCATTTGTCTTTCATAAATCTTTATTTCCGGTTCCGCAGTTTGTTGTTCTTCCCTGTTCAGGTGGATAAAGATCACCAGATATCCAAATATGAATATTGCAATCGATGCAGCTATACCAGTTATGGTCTTTATAATCCTTCTTTGCCTGCTAACAAATTGATGGTAAGAAACCACTTTCGAAGTCTTTTCTGAGCTTTCGGATATGGCCTTTTGAACAGATCCCCAAACCTGGTCTTCGTCCAGGCCTTTATATTCTAATGTTGCATTAAACCAGGCAAATTCATGCAATTCAAAAAGTCTGTTATACTTTTGGGAGTTCAGGAGCAATAATTTATGCTGCCTTATTTCGTAAACATTCGCTTCGCCTGCCAGGATCTTGGCAATAAGTTTGTGATGGTTTTGCGACGGCATATTCTTCCACATATATGTATAGACCCCGAATGTTGAAAATACCCGTACATCATGTATATAAAAAGTATTTGTTTATTTGCCGCGTGGTAAGCTGTACTGATATTACCCCTTGATTTTACTGTTTAGCTCCACATTTTCCATATAGGGTTTGATCTCTTTTTTAATCTTATGGAGGGCCCTGCTCATTTGGACCTCCACGGTTCTGACTGAGATTTCCATTAGTTCCGCCACTTCTTTATATTTCAGGCCTTCATCTTTTACCAGTAGATATACCATTCTGCAACGCGGCGGCAAGTTTTGGATGGCATGGATGATCTTTTCATTTAACTCCCTGTTTAAAAAATCTGATTCGGGAGTTTCCAGAACCGGAAGCAGCATATGGTCATTTTCATCATTAAGCTCCCTGAAATGAACCTTATTGTTATCCCGGATGTAGTTAAGCGACTTATATTTTAAGGAACTGAATATATAAGAGTCAAGTTTTTCAATTTGTGGCAACTTGTTCCTGTTATTCCAGAGACCTATAAACACGGTTGACACGATCTCTTTTGAGGCTTCATACGATTCCAGATAGAAATAGGCCAGGTTAAGCAACCTAGGATAATAATGTTGAAAAAATTCTCTGAAAGCCACCTGATCATCTTCCTCTGCAATCCTTATAACAAGTGATCTAATATTTATTTTCACGGAAAGAAAAAATTAAAAAATATACTTGCTAAGGTTAGAAAAATATTTTGGAAACGCAAATACGTGTAGTCCGTTTCGTTTTTTAAAGCTTTCCCCGCCTTAATGGAAACGAGGTTTCCAAAAGGGAATCGCAGAAATTATTCCCTTCAAATATTTATATAATTTAAGGGATGTAAGGCCGGGAAGGGTTTTATTCAATATAAGCTTATATTTATGCCAGGATCAAATCTTATTTCTGATGGGGCAATCTTTGTGGAGTATACTTATTGAAAAAAGGTTTCTGGTCATCTTTTTCCTGACCGGATATTCCGCCATCATGCTGATTGGCTGCAAAACCCATGATAATGAAAAACTTTTTGATACCGTGTCAGGGAAATCATTGGGACTGGACTTCATCAACGAGATCCAGGAAAACGATTCCTTGAATGCTTATACCTATTATAGCATGTACAACGGGGGAGGTGTAGGTGCGGGCGACATAAACAATGACGGACTTCCGGATCTATTCTTCAGTGGGAACATGGTCTCGTCCAGGCTATTCCTGAACCTTGGGAATATGCATTTTAAAGATGTGACGGAAGAGGCAGGGATTAAAACTGAAACCTGGTGCCGGGGTGTAACTATGGCTGACATCAATACAGATGGATATCTGGATATTTACATAGCTGTGGCTGACCGCAACTATACGGAAAAAGGCAGGAACTTACTTTATATCAACAATGGGGATGGGACTTTTACGGAAGCTGCCTTTCTTTATGGGATTGATGATGCGTCCTATAGTACAACCAGTGCTTTCTTTGATTATGACAAAGATGGTGATCTTGACCTGTATGTACTGAACAACGGTATTGAAGCCTTCTCTCCGGACTGGCCCAGGCCGAGAAAACTGGATGGCAGTGGCATAAGCCGGGACAGGTTATATAAAAATAATGGTGACAATACTTTTTCAGATGTCAGTTTCGAAGCTGGGATACTGGAAGAGGGTTATGGCCTGGGTTTGGGCATATCGGACATCAATGGTGATAACTGGCCGGATATATATTGCTCCAATGATTTTATTTCAAATGACCTCCTGTTTATAAACAATAAGGACGGAACATTTTCTGAGTGCCTTTCTGACTATTTTGATCATACTTCATACAACGGCATGGGCATGGATATAGCTGATGTGAACAATGATGCCCTGGTGGATGTCTTTGTGCTGGACATGAGGCCTGAGACA
>CBDUCT010000494.1:0-2562 GCA_965365715.1 uncultured Cyclobacteriaceae bacterium
ACCTGGCAGCCCGAAGTGCTTACTGTTGGCGGGACGGATACAGCAATAATGCAGAAAACGGGAAAGAATGGAGCGATTTCCGGGGCAGTTTCAATACCTACACGCCACATACACCAGGTTATTGAAATGGCCAATAAAGAAGACATTAAAAGTTGTATTGACCTGCTGGGAGAAGCTGTTAAGAATATTGATCAATGGAACTGGAATTATAAAACTTAGTCTGTTTATTTTAACATAATTATCCATTTAAATATTTATTTTTATATATTGGTTAATTGTAAAACAAAACAAATACTTAAATTATGAAAACTAAAAATCTGCTTTTCCCAATTGCTCTGATCGCTTTTGCAGTTATCTTTCAATCAAGTATCCTCATCAATGATAGCAGTAGTATAGCAGGTGATGTGAACATACCTGAAGATGTAAAATCTGTTTTAGATAATAAATGTTTTGGCTGTCACAATATGGAAGCCAAATCAGACAAAGCCAAGGATAAACTGCTTCTTGATAAATTAGGGGATTTATCCAAGGCAAAACTTATTGCCAAGTTAGGCGACATAGGCGAAGTGGCTGGGGAGGGCACCATGCCTCCTGAAAAATTCCTCGAACAGAAACCTGAAAAGAAACTCACTGAAGATGAGCAGAAACTGCTGGTTGATTGGGCTGAAAAGACTGCCGATGAAATGCTGAATTAGTTCTTGTACAAATGAAGATCCTGAAGATTACTATATGGGTAGTTCTGGCTTTGTTTGTTATTCTTCAATTTATCCCTAACACTTATCCTGAAAATAAAAAGTCGAATGAACATGACTTGATCCTTACAGGAGATGTGCCGGAAGAAGTAGAACTTATACTGAAAAATTCCTGTTATGATTGCCATTCTAATGAAACCAGATATCCCTGGTATGCCTATATCGCCCCGGTCAGCTGGCTGGTGGTTAGGGATGTGAAACTTGGTCGTGCTGAACTTAACTTTTCGGAATGGGATAACCTGAAATCCAGGGATAAGATCAAACTTCTGGATGAAATTGCAGAAGAAGTAGAAGATGGGAATATGCCAATACCGATTTATACCATTACACATGGTGACGCCGCTCTGGATGATTACAAAAAACAGTTATTGGCAGAATGGACTGAAAATATGATGAATGATATTTTAGGGGAGTAATCTCTCCCCTTTTTTAATTGCATATATATAAGGATTAAAATATTTAAAATCACATTTATTTTCTCACCCTTCATTTCCGGATGAAAAAACTTTACTTTTGGGCCGGAATTTAATTTAGTATTTATGAAGAAGTTTTTTTGGATTTTTACTTTGGCTATTCTAGTCACAGAAATAAGCTATGGTCAACAGTCTTATACCTCGGGCACTGAAATTCTAAACAGTGTTGAACGAAGGTCGGGCAATAAAGATCTCAGCATTTATTCAAATTATCCGGTCAGAAATGTTGGACCTGTTGTCCAGGGTGGCCGGATCACCGATATCGCTGTTAATGCATCAAATACCAAAGAATTTTATGTAGCATTTGCTTCCGGAGGCGTTTTTAGAACATCAAACAATGGTATCACATTTGATCCTGTGTTTGATAATCAGGGGGCCCTGACTATTGGCGATATCTGTTTATCTCCAACTAATGACCAGGTGCTATGGGTAGGTACTGGTGAAAACAATAGCAGCAGGTCCAGTTATGCCGGATCAGGTGTTTATAAATCATCAGACGCAGGGGCCAGTTGGGAATTCATGGGTCTGGAAGCCACCCAGCACATAGGACGAATAATCATACACCCCGATAACCCGGATATTGTATGGGTTGCTGCCATGGGAAATTTATATACCCATAATCCTGAACGCGGTGTTTTCAAAACTACTGATGGAGGTAAATCCTGGTCGAAAACGCTGTATGTCAATGATAGTACTGGTGCCATTGACCTGATCATTAATCCTGAGGATCCGGATATGTTGTGGGCATCCATGTGGGAAAGGACAAGAAAGGCCTGGAACTTTAAAGGTCACGGGCCAGGATCAGCCATATATAAATCCACAGATGGGGGTGACAACTGGGTAGAGGTTATGGACGGAATAGCTGACCGGGAGTTTGCAGGCAGAATAGGCCTGGATATCAGCCAGAGCTCACCAAATATATTATATGCGCTGATTGACAGCCAGTTTGAAACCAAAACAGAAAAGGAAAGGGAGGAAGGTGAATTGCTGGCAGCTGACTTCGTTGAAATGACCGAAGAGCAATTCCTTGAACTTGAAGATGAGAAACTGGATGATTTTCTGAAAAACAATTTTTTCCCGGAGAAATATGACGCCAAAAAAGTCAAAGCTGAATTAGAGCAGGGGAAATATGATCCTAAGGCCTTAGCAGATTATCTTGGAGATGCAAATACTGCGCTGTTCGATACGGAAGTTAAAGGTGCGGAAATATATCGTTCCGATGATTACGGATCAACCTGGAAGAAAACACATGATTATGATCTTAAGGGGGTATACTTTACATATGGTTATTATTTTGGAGAAGTAAGAGTTTCACCTGCTGATCCCGAAAGAATTTA
>CBDUCT010000495.1:0-2559 GCA_965365715.1 uncultured Cyclobacteriaceae bacterium
CGCAACTGATGATATTGTAAGCTTTGTGGATTTTCCACCTACCCTCTTAAATATTCTTGGAATAGAAATTCCTGATTATATGCAGGGGAAAGCCTTCCTTGGAGAAAATACCGGAAAAAGTGAATTTGTTTTTGCTACATCTGATCGGGTTGATGAAGCTTTTGAGATCAGCCGCGCTGTTAAAAGTAAAAAATACAGTTATATCAGGAATTTCCTTCCACATTTACCCCTGATTCAACCCAATTTTTATACCGATCAGTCAGAGATCATGCAGGAATTACTCAGCCTAAAGGAAACCGCTTCTATGACTCCAGAACAAAAGAGTATGTGGCTAGATAAGAGATCGCCGGAAGAGCTTTACGACCTGGAAGTAGATCCTTTTGAAACCAATAACCTGGCGGGTAATCCTGATTATAATGACATTCTTGTTGAAATGCGGAACGAATTAAAGAAATGGTTGCTGGAAACCCATGATACGGGGCTTATCCCTGAAGGATACCTGCTCGAACATTGCGACCCTCAGACGGCCTATGAACTGGCAGGGAACAGTGAATTTTTTCAAGTTTCGGATATATTAACCATAAATGATGTATTGCTTGAAGAAAATATAGACAATAACTTGTTAATCAATAATTTAAAGCATGAAAATATTTTAAATCGGTATTGGGCGGTCACCACATTACAATATCTACACAATCCTCCTGAGGGGATCATCAATGCATTGAATAAAACCCTGAATGATCATTCGTTATATGTCAGGCTTGCTGCTGCTGAAACACTTTGCTCCTATGGTCAATGTAATCGGGAATCACAGGAAACGATATTGGCAGGTTTCAGATCGGATGATTTAATGATCAAGCTTATGGCAGCGAGGATATTTGAATTAAATAAGGATAATGCCGTGGCCATACACAAAGAAGTAGAGAAGATCCACACGGAGCTGTGCAAAGAGGCTGAAGGAAAATGGAAGGGGTATGACCTGTATGCCTGCTGGGCATTGAATGAAGCTTTTAAATAATACTATATGCGATATTTTTTATTGGCCCTGCTTACCCTTATTATCATTTCATGCGAACCGGAGGATCATACATTAGGCCTGAGTGATTATAACCGTGCGGTTGAGTTTCTTCCGGGAAATATTCAGAAGAAGATATATAATCTGGACGTCAGGCCAAATTGGTTTGAGGATAGCACATCGTTCTGGTACAAAACCAATACCGAATCAGGTACTACATTTCAAGTTGTCTACCTGGACAGCATGAAGAAGGTCCAGGCCTTTGATCATAAAAGACTGGCTGATTCGTTGAGGATCTTTTTTGATGATGGGATTGACGCCAAAGATTTGGAAATCACGCAAATAACATATGCTTTACCTGATTCCATTGGGTTTACATTCAGGAAAAGGACTTTCAGACTATATAGAAACACCTATAAACTCAAAGAGATTGAAGATAAACAAGAGAATGCTTCAGATAAATCAGAGATCCCTTCACCGGACGGAAGCTGGCTTGCATATATTAAAGAACACAATCTGTATATTAAATCTGCCAAATCAGGTAACGTAATTCAACTAAGCTATGATGGGAGTAAAAATTATGATTATGCGAATTATTATGGATGGGGTGACGTTATCCGGGGGGAGAACGGGACCAGGAAAGACAACTTCTGGGTGGATTGGAGTCCTGATTCTAAAAAGATATATACTACCATTACTGATCTTAGGACAGCCAGGAAAATGTACCTGCTCGACTGGTCCATCGATAGCCTGTACCGCCCCGATCTTCTCTATTATTACCGTGCCTCCCCGGGTGATACCAATCTGGTATATCAGGTGCCGGTAATTTTCGATATAGAATCCGGGAAAATGATCAAAATTGATATGGAACCGAAGGCACATTTCAACGTACCTGATTTAAGATGGTCGGAAGATGGAGCGTTTCTGTATGGAAGAAACTGGCACCGGGGCTATAAAAGACTTGATTTTATAGAAATAGATCCATCAAATGGTAATATCAGGGTGGTAGGAACCGATCGCAGTAAAACGAATATTGAGATCATGTATTCAATTTTTGAGTATAGTGAAAAGACCAACAAGATTTTCTTTTCATCCGAAAGAAGTGGCTGGAACATGCTTTACACCATGGATTGGGAAACAGGGAAAATCACCCAGATCACAAATGGATCATACTTTATAAAAGACCTGGAATACCTCGATGAGGAAAATGAGGTGATATATTTTACGGTTGCGGGAAAAGAAACCGGGATCAATCCTTACCTGCAATTCCTTTACAGAGTTAATTACGATGGTTCTGAACTCAGGCTTTTAACACCTGAAGATGCAAATCACATGATCGATTTCTCTTTTGATGGCAGATATATTGTAGACAATTACTCCAGGCTGGACCAGCCCACAATATCTGTTATAAGGAATACGGCCGATGGAGAGGTGCTCATGGAAATTGACAAAACAGATATTTCCCCGGCTTTGGACATTGGATGGCAAAACCCTGTTTCTTTTAAGGTTAAAGCCAGTGATGACAAAACCGATATCTACGGGGC
>CBDUCT010000496.1:0-2537 GCA_965365715.1 uncultured Cyclobacteriaceae bacterium
ATTTTCATCACCAATATTGGTATTTACTTCACCCAATCTGTATTGTGCAAGGATATCGGAGAATTCTTGCTCCGTAGTATGGTAGGCCGATGCAATTAATTTTAAAGTGGTGTTGGCGTTTAGGAAATAATCTGCTTTTGCTTCTTGATATAATGAATTAATTAAATGTTAATTTTTCTAGGAGAATAAATGAGCATAAAAAAAACTATACCGAGGGCGCTAGAGGGAAGGGTGTTCTTTAGGCGAAATCCAAACAAAACAATTTCGTAATATCTTAGCCCTATGAATCAACTATTTTTTGTATGTTTAAGCCAGCTGAATCGCAGGGATATATTTTTTAAAACAGGAAAAGATAAAAAGCTGATATGGATATTTCCTGAACTTGAATTAGAATTAATTTGAATCATTATTAAATTTTTAAACATGAATCTTAAAACTTTTTTATCTCATAGATCTTTTAGCATAATCCTGCTTTTATTACTGATGCAATCTCCGGAACTGGATGCACAATCCTTGGACATTGGAAAATCAATAGAGAAATACAGAAAAGGGAAAATCATTGTTAAGGCGGAACCAGGTTCAAAGATTTTGATTGAACAGATACGTCATGAGTTCTGGTTTGGATGTGCTATTGGAGATGCCATATTTGACGGCAGGGCATCTGACAGTGATGTAAAACAATACAAGGAAAAGTTTTTGAAGAACTTCAATTCTGCTGTCACAGAGAATGCGGTTAAATGGGGAAATATGGAAAGGCAAAAGGGTAAAGTGAATTATGTTGTGGTGGATGCCATGTTAAAATGGACGGATGAGAGTGGCATACCATTGCGGGCTCACAACCTCTTCTGGGGCATACCCAAGTTTGTACAACCCTGGATCAAGGAATTATCGGATGAAGAGTTGGAAAGAACGCTAAAGAACCGTGCCGAAACCATAACAGCCAGGTACAGAGGCCGGTTTACTGAGTATGATATGAACAATGAAATGATCCATGGGAATTACTATGAGGATCGTTTGGGCCAGGACATCACCAGGAAAATGGCTGAATGGGCTCAGGCCGGTGATCCGGACATTAAATTATACCTGAATGATTATGATATCCTCACGGGTAACGTGCTGGAGAAGTTCATGGCCCATGTAAGGAATATTCAGGCACAGAACATACCCATAGCAGGAATTGGCGTGCAGGGACATCTTCATACCGATACCTTTGATCGTAATGAATTGATCCGTTCACTGGATTCGTTGGCAAAGTTCGGATTACCGGTAAAAATTACTGAATTCAATATGCCCGGCCAAAGATCTTCCTACCACATAAAAAAGATCAGGACTATGACACCGGAGGAAGAGGAAAAAAGAGCCAAAGAACTGGTGGATTATTACAGGATCTGCTTTGCACATCCGGCAGTGGAGGGGATTTTAATGTGGGGATTCTGGGAGGGGATCAACTGGATCCCGGTATCTTCTCTATATAAACGAGACTGGACCCCAACACCTGCCGCTGAAGCGTACCAGGATCTTATCTTCAACGAATGGTGGACGAAGGAAGAAGGGAAAGCCGATCAAAACGGATCATATACAACCTCTGCATTTTATGGAAAATATAAAATTACAGTTGACGGAGTAAGTAAAGAAGTAAATTTGATGAAAGCAGATGGAAGCGTTGTTGTAGAATTCTAAAATTGCGGGAATAATAAGAATACTATTCAGATTTAATTATTTTTGATTTATCAACGAGTCATTTTTTATTTGATACGATCCGTAATCATTTATACTTTTTACTATGAGATCTTTAGACCGCAGACAATTTATAAAATCATCTTTCCTTGGCGGACTGGCTTTTACAGTACCATTTGGTAATGAATGGAAACAAATTTATGATAATACAGCCCTTGATTATACCAGCCGGGTAAGTCTGACAACAGGTGATCATAGAGCTGATATGGCCTTCAGGGCACTTCAACCTTTTTCTGACCAGATCAAAAGAAGCATCGGGAATAAGCGTGTAGTGATCAAACCAAATAACGTTCTGATCGACCGGCAATTGGCCGCCTCTCATGTTGAGCACCTGGAAGGTATTCTTGAGTTTTTGAAATCTATCGGTGTAAGGGAAAATATTGTAATTGCTGAATCAGCGGCCAGCGGACCTACGTTCGAGGGATTTGATAACTACAAATATTATGATCTCCCTAAGAAATATCCCGTTAAGCTTGTGGATCTGGATCAGGAAGAATACGAGTTGATCCATGTGTTTGATGAAAAGGACTGGCGTCCGCATGCCATGAGAACATCCAGTCTCATCCTCGATCCCGACACCTATGTGATATCGGCTGCAAAATTCAAAACGCACGACCGGGTTCTCGCTACGCTTTCTCTGAAAAATATTGTTTTCGGTGCCCCGATCAAGGATGTTGGTTTCAGCTGGGGGCAAGACAGGAAAGCCGGCACTAAAAATGACAAGCCCATTGGACATGGTTCAGGCTTCAGGGCCATAAATTATAATACTTTTACCATGGCCAAGGTGTTGCATCCTGATC
>CBDUCT010000497.1:0-2534 GCA_965365715.1 uncultured Cyclobacteriaceae bacterium
TCTCTTTTCACCACTTAAAATATCATAAACATGACAAACGAACCGGCCCGCTTGCCGGTCATTCCAGATCACTCTGGATTTAGTGCCGGGGATGAACTGCAGCATGCAACCCTGCTGCCATCCCCAGGCTACTGAAGTCCCTATTTGATGCCAGTTGTTTGAATTCTCGAGGTCTATATAACCAACCCGGATTGTGTCTTCCGGCCTTGGGGACCTTCCTTCAAAATCAACCTGTGCAGCCAGCACATACCTCCCTGAAGGATCAAATTCAAGCTTATCGTAATAACCGAACCAATGATGCGAGGGCCCTTCAGTCAGGATTTGAAATGGCACGTGAACCGTGGAATTGGGAATAGAATTAACTGATTTACGGTCAGGAGTACAGGATATAACCAATACTGATAAACCACTGGCAAAAAGTAGTGGACAAATTAATCTAAAATAACCTGTTATTGATTTCATATAATTTAATTTATGTACCGTTTGTATGGTGTTTTCATTCCGGACTGAGAAACTTCTTTTTCCTTCAGATTGTGTTTTCCTTCCGGATAGCGAAACTTATCATTCTTCCGGAGGATTCCCCTTTGCCTTCTCAGGATGCTCTACCCTACCATCATAGAAAGTTTCGCATTCCGTGGCAGTGATGTTATTCAACAGCTTTGTTACAGGCGCAAATAGTGTTTTGAGAATTTTTACCTGGCTGAACTGAGGATCCTTACTATGACCATAAATGTTCTGATTGATCATACTGCATCCATTCACATCAACGATAGCCACAGTAACATCCAGGCTGTCTGATTTCATATCCATCCATCCTTTTGCTGCCATCCTGTTTTCTAGCGTGGCGAAGGCAACATCTTCAATGGATATTTTGCCATCTTCAACATTCCATAATGATGAAACCTGGCTGATTGTCGTTTTTTCACCTGACCTGGAGGCCAGGATCATCGCATAGTCACTCCCTTTGGAAAAAAGAATGCCCGCCGGACCGGCAAGTGCCACAGCTCCCAGGTCCAGGAGGTTAAACTGCTGACTTCTCCGGAAATTGTTTATAAACTCATCTATATTTATCCCATGCAAGGTTAAATTCTTACCATTAACATCGATCTTTCCGTTTATTTGTGAAATAATAGTCTGCTTTTCTTCTCCCTTAAAATCAAGATTCAAGTGAAGATTGACATTGCCAGTTAGTATCGGTTGACTGTAAAAGGCAGACATGAGTTCTTCAATGGGAAATTCCTGAATGGTGTAATCCACATGATATTCCGGAGATTCAGCAAATGGTTGTATAACGAGTCTGCCCTTCTCTTCCTTACCATAGAATTGAGATTCCAGTGGTATTAATGTATAAACACCCTGATCAACATTCAGGCTCAACTTCAGCTCCTCTAATTGCAGAAGTGGCGTTTTTAGTCCTTCAGCAACCAATTTACTCTGGGCTGTAAGTGTTGAAAAAACTTCAGGTGGTGACAGCTTGCTGAAATTAATTTCATGTACTGATAACTCAAGAAACCTGATCTGACTCGTATCCTCCTTTGTCATATAAACAAACTCCTCTGCTTCCAGATAAACGGTTTTAATTTTTATCAGGGAATCCACAGGTAGTGAAAGATCACAATGCACCTTCCCATCTATTATCGCATCCAGAATTTCGGGTATGGTATCCTTCTCTTCATATTGAATGATCAGTGAAGGATTTAAATTTTTAATATCCATTGTAAGCTTCAGGGAATCATCATTTCCCTGGGTAATGTAGTATCTGAAGTCTGTGTCGACCTTTCCGCGAGTACTTTCTATAGTGAAATCTGAAAAGTCCAGAATAGATACAGAATCCTGCTCACTCATTTTAAAATGACCGTATTTTAACTCAGTCCATGGCAGCAGGTCTGTCACACTTCCTTCAAGATGCCGGATATCAAAATCCATTTCAGGCACATCGATAAAATCGGTCAATTTTTTATAGCTGGAGGAAAAAAAGACGTCCAGGTAGGCATCTTTTATGGTATAAGGAAAACTTTGGGCTACTTTTGGCAGAAATGTCCAGAACTCAAAAAAATCATAGGTTTGAGATCGCAGCCTGAGATCAGCTTCAACAGGAAGACCACGGTCTAATATCAGATTGGAAATATTATTAACCATACCATTTGCGGACAGATCACTGTTCCCTGTTTCAAGATAAAGATTATTGACATAGATAGAATCTGGCCCCCCAGAGATAGAACCATCCAGGGTTTCTATATCCATCACATCAATTATATTCAGGGAAATACTGTCGAATTTTATAAACATGTCTTCCCGTTTAAGATCCACCCATTCCCCGTTTGCATTCAGGTATCCACTGTAATCATTTCTTATGGTTATATCACCCTGAATATTTTCGAATGGTTTTAATTCAAATATTTTATCCAGGCCATCGATATTGGTCCTGATGTCAGCTTTGTATTTTAAACTGGGTGCACTGAAATTCCGGACATCCAACGAGGCTCGAATATGGCCATTTGGCATCATTCCGGTTAAAGTATCCAGTCTGAACA
>CBDUCT010000498.1:0-2530 GCA_965365715.1 uncultured Cyclobacteriaceae bacterium
GAGCTCCAGGGCCGTAGCTTTCCTTTTAGGAATATCGATATCCTTCGTTCCCGTTGCTTTTATGACCCTGTTTGAAGAGGTTCCTCTGTTAGCCCTGATCGTGGCTGGAATAATTTCCTTTTCTATTGCTTATTTTACAATCTACCTGACATACCGGTATTTTATTTTTGATGAAATCAATCGCATCAATCAACTTCTTAAAAAGATCACAGATGAGGATCTTAGTTTCTCCATAGAAGAAGTGGAAAGCCCGCCCAATCCGTTCAAGAAATTAAGCAAGGAGATTTCCCGATATGCAAAAATAAAGGAACAGGAGATCAAGGAACTCAAGAAAATGGAATCGTACCGTAAGGAATTCCTGGCTGATGTGTCGCATGAATTAAAAACACCTTTATTTGCTGCCCAGGGATTCATACATACGCTTTTGGATGGAGCGATCAGTGACAAAAATGTAAGGAACAGGTTCCTGAAAAAAGCAGGCAAAAGCCTCTCCAGGCTGGATAAACTCGTTCAGGACCTGTTGGTCATTTCACAAATGGAAACAGGCACTATAAAAATGTCCTATACTCATTTTAATATTTATAATCTTGTGCATGAAGTGTTTGATCAACTGGAGAATAAAGCGGAAAAGAAATCATTAAAACTTCGATTAAGTGATGACTCCTCGGCTGACGTATATGTACATGCTGATAAGCAGAAAATATTCCAGGTAATGATGAACCTTATCCTGAATGCCATTAATTATACCAAAGAGGAAAAAAGTAAGATTGAAGTGGATATTAAAGAGGGCAATGATCTGATCAATATCGTAGTTCAGGATAATGGTGTAGGTATTCCCCGTGAAGATCTTAACAGGATATTTGAACGGTTTTACAGGGTTGAAAAAAGCAGGGCTAAAGACAGGGGAGGGATAGGTCTTGGACTGGCAATAGTAAAGCACATTCTGGAAGCACATAATAAACGGATCCTTGTTGAAAGCAAAGTGGGGATCGGATCATCCTTTTCTTTTTCACTCGATAAGGGAATTAAGGAAGTAGCCCTCCAGGATGAGGCCGTTGAGTAAGATCCCTATATTCCTTCTATAAAATCAGCAATATTCTGATAAATACCCTTTATCAACATCTCTCTTGATTCTTTACTCGCCCATGCAATATGCGGCACCAGGATAAGCTTTTCTTTCTTTTTAACACTCAATAATGGATTGTCAGCCTGAACAGGTTCCTTTCCAAATACATCAAGCGCCGCCCCGGCTATTATTTCATGATCGATAGCATATGCAAGATCGTGCTCATTGACGATATTGCCCCGTCCGGCATTGATCAACAGGGCTGTGGGTTTCATGGACTTTAAATTGTTCAAGTCAATGAGGTTATTCGTTTTCTCATTCAAGGGGGCGTGAATGGATATAATGTCAGCGGTGGACAATAATTCATCGAGGTCCAGACAGGGATAAGCCTGATTGGTATTTTTCCCGGAGGTGGAAGAATACACTACCCTGCATCCGAAAGCATCTGCTATTTTAGCTACTGACTGTCCAATTACACCCATGCCTATTATCCCAAAAGTTTTACCTTTTATTTCCGAAAATTCACGGCCATGATGGGTAAATATTTTACTTTTTGAGTATGCTCCTGATTTTACATAATGATCGTAATAGGGTATGGAATTCAGGAGCGTAAACAACATGGCGAAGGTAGATTGTGTTACCGAATGCGTGGAATATCCTGACACATTCTTTACTGCGATACCTTTTTCAGCTGCATATTCCAGGTCCACATTGTTCATTCCTGTAGCAGCTATACAGATAAGTTTAATGCGCGGATTTGCATCCATCACTTGTTGGTCTATTATAACCTTATTGGTAATTATGATGTCAGAATCAGATGATCTTTCGATTGTCTGGTCCGGACTGGTCTCTGAGTAATAGGATACCTCCCCAAATTCCTCGAGTAAAACGAGGTTAGAGACATTGCCAACCGTACTTTTGTCGAGAAAGACTATTTTCATGATAGAAATTGAATCAGGTTCTTAAACTAATAATATCCTAATCAATTCAATTTTTACAACTCTGAGAAATTTTTCTTGTATTTTCTAGAATAATGCAATAGAAATTATTCTGGTTTTTTTGAGGAATACAGCCGGGAAATATTTAATAGAGTTTCATTGAAATATTATCCTGAGCTTATCAAATGTTCCACATCAATGAACATGGGAATATATGTATAAATATCATTTTTTGTAAAATGTTTTTTTTGTAATTTGAACTTTCATCCTGATTTTCAACAATTTACACCATCATGGAAGATGTATACCGCCAACTCCAGAAACACTTGCAACTTGAGGAAGTCGACCTCGCGGATCGAGACGCGGATCGCGTAGCCCTCGGTGAACGAGAACATCTTCTTGCCCGCGTTCAGCTGCAGCGTCGGCCCCTTCACCTTGGGGTTTTCGCCGATGGCGCGCGACGGCAGAAACCCGCGCACGTTGAACTTCTCCAGGTGCACCTCGAGGCCGTAGTTCGACACCTTGA
>CBDUCT010000499.1:0-2477 GCA_965365715.1 uncultured Cyclobacteriaceae bacterium
GAATAAGTGCAATGCGCAAAGGACAACGAACTTGGGATGGAATACCAGGGTCTGAAATTATTGGATGTTGAAAAGTACGGTGAAATTCTGCTACCTGGTTAAGTGAATCCGGTTGTTTCATTAATTACTCTGATTAACTGTTAACCACGGGTAAACACCCAGTTATCATCATTTGAAAGTTTATCATTATATTCATATCCTTCCAAATCAAATAGTTTGAGTGATTCAGGATCCTCAATCCTGTTTTTCACAATATAGGAAGTCATATATCCTCTTGCTTTCTTTAGAAAAATATGAATTGGGCGATACGAACCATTTTTAAATTCTTTGAAAGAAGGTGTAATAACCCTTCCCTGAAGTTTACTTAGCGGTATAGCATTACTGTATTCCTGTGAGGCCAGGTTCACAAGGGTATTATCTCTCTTAAATTCAGGCTCTTCTTTAATAGAGTTCAGGATTTTATCTCCCCAGAACTCATAAAGGTTATCAGCCCTCCCAATCTTCAATTTTGTCCCCATTTCAAGCCGGTAAGGCCTGATGAGGTCAAGTGGTTTCAGGATGCCATGGAGCCCGGATAGAATACGGATACTCTTTTGCGCTTCCTCAAAATCAGAATCGGTATAGGAAGCTGCATCAATTCCGAGATATACATCTCCCTTAAAGGTTGTTAATGCTTGCCTGGCAACGTTTAAATCAAATGTCGGTTGCCAGTTCTGAAACCTATCATAATTAGTGTCAGAGAGCACGTCATTTATACTCATTAGTTTTTTGATGGCCGCTGGCCGCAATTTCTTTAACTTATTCATGATCTTTTCTGATTCATTAACATACACGGGAATTGTACATTTTTCAGTCAAAACCGGATCTGAATAATTCATTCGCTTTGCCGGAGATAATATTGTAATCATTGTTTTCTATAAATAGTTAAATATTCTGTTCAACATTCGGTTTCGGAATAAAGTAAGATTATAATAAACCCTTTCTTTGATAAACATTCTAAAATAGCAATTGTTAAAGCAATTTTAAAAATTCTGAAAGGATTATAAGCCCGGTTCAATATTTTGCTTCATAACTTTTTATACATTTGCAGTAATTTTTAAAATAAATGAAAAAGGCATAATTTTTGAGTGGCCTTCTATAGTTGACATTGAAGTCTCGGAAAGTAAAATAATACTTGTTTTTTGACTTCAATTCGAACATGTTAAATAATAGTTATTATGAAAAGAAGAAAGTTCGTTGGACTTGGTGGTCTGGCATTATCCTCCCTGGCAGTTCAGCCATATAAGGGATATTGTAGTATAATAAAAAAATCTGACGGTGTCAGGCTGGGTGTAATTGGAACAGGAGGAAGAGGAAACTGGCTGATTAAGTTAGTTAAGGATATCCCCGGACTGATGGTAACTGCATGTTGCGATGTCCTCCCTTTCAGGCTGGAACAGGGTCTGTCATTGGCTTCTCCTGGAGCTAAACCATATACGGATTATCAGGAATTACTCAACGATAAAGATATAGATGCTGTCATAATCAGCACACCATTATCTATGCATTACCAGATGGCTACGGATGCCCTGGATGCAGGAAAGCACGTCTATTGTGAGAAAACCATGACTTTCACTATAGAGGAGGCAATCAAGCTGGAAAAAAAGGTAAAAAACAGCAATTTGAAATTTCAGGTTGGGTACCAGCACAGATATAATCCACTTTATCAAAATATCTACAATACAATTCATGAAGGCTATTTAGGCACCGTTACACATGTGGAAGCCCATTGGAACAGGAATGGGAACTGGCGACGGCCAGTGCGTGATCCGAACTTCGCGCAAATGATACCCTGGCGCATGTCTTCGGCCTACTCAGGTGGACTTATGGCAGAACTCTGTTCCCACCAGGTTGACCTGATCGATTATGTACTGGATTCTCATCCTCAGAAGATCACGGGAATGGGTGGCATAAATTACTATAATGATGGACGGGAGACCTTTGACAATATTTATACCATATTAGAGTATCCCAATGGTTTGAAAGCCAGTTTTCATTCAATTACAACAAATGCCCACGAGGGATTCAATGTTAAGATCTTTGGCACCAAGGCTGCCATAGTTGTGAAAGGAGAAGCCGGACATAAAGGCTATATTTATCCGGAACCTGCCGTTATTGAAGAATTGAAAACCGAAGTAGATGGTGTTTCAAGTGCTACCATGAAAGTATTGGAAGCTGGTGAACCTATTCCAATAATAACCGATAACGCTGAGGGTGGTGATGCAGAACCAACAGGTGCCGCACTTGAGCATTTTGGTAAATGTATTACAGAGGATCTGGAAACCATCGCCAATGCGGAGTACGGGAAGAAAAGTGCCATTACTGTTGCTCTCGCAAACAAATCCATGCGGGAAGGCACAATAGAACATTGGAATGAGGAATATTCCTGATCTTAGGGCTTTTCTTTTAGGTTTTAGTACCTGACGGCCTTATTGTAA
>CBDUCT010000500.1:0-2473 GCA_965365715.1 uncultured Cyclobacteriaceae bacterium
GTTTGGAGTCGTTGATCCTGAATTTAAGATTGATCCAAGAGATAATAAACCAAAACTAATGGAGGTTAATCCTCGTTTTTTTGGATATACTAATTTACTTATTTCTTGTGGTTTAAATTTTCCATATATATTATATAAAATATGTAGTAATCATCAATATGGCTTTATTTATTTCAATAATTGCAATTTATTCTTATGAAATGAAACAGCTTAAAAAAGAACATAAGATATACCCTGAGAGAAAACAAAGGCATGAAAGTTGATTTAAATGAAATAGAGAAATAAAGTCCATTATAACTCAAGGATAATATTCAACCTGAACCATTAAATGAACTTTAGTAAAACAATAAAAGAGGAATTGTATGAGGCCGAAAAATTATTAACAAAAATAATAAACCAACCAGCTATGATCAATAATATTAACCAAGCTGCTTTGCTAATGGCAGAAGCAGTTAAAAACAATGGGAAAATTATTTCCTGTGGCAATGGCGGATCACACTGTGATGCCATGCATTTTGCAGAAGAACTGACCGGACGTTACCGGAATGACAGACAACCCATTCCTGCAATTGCCATATCTGATCCTTCACATATTTCATGTGTAAGCAATGATTATGGATTCGAGTACATCTTTTCGAGATTTATCGATGCCATGGGACAGCCAAATGATGTTCTTCTTGGGATCACTACCAGTGGTAATTCTCTTAATATTATCAACGCGGTTAAAAGTGCGAAAATAAAAGGGATGACCTCTGTAATATTGGGTGGAAATGGCGGTGGCAAGGTATCAAAAATTTCCGATGTCAGTATTATTGTACCATTTTCAGGATATTCTGACCGAATTCAGGAAATCCATATCAAGATCATTCACATTTTTATCCTCCTTATTGAAAAACAGTTAGTCTAAAATGCTGGCAAAATCTTATGGCTGTGCCGTTTTCGGCATAGACGCGAGCATAATTACGATCGAAGCCAACGTATGTGCTGGCACTAAACGCTTTATGGTAGGATTACCGGACAATGCTGTTAAAGAAAGCTGGTCACGAATAGAATCGGCATTAAAATATTCCGGGTATACCATGCCCAGGTCAAGGATTATACTGAACCTGGCACCTGCAGATATCAAAAAGGAAGGATCCGCTTATGACCTTCCAATTGCACTAAGTATGATGAAAGCTTCCGGGCAATTGGATACGGATCTTCTTGAAAAATTTGTAATCATGGGAGAACTATCCCTGGATGGCCAGCTAAGACCCATAAAAGGTGTCCTTCCTATTGCCATTCTGGCTAGAAAATGTGGTTTTAAAGGATTAATTCTCCCAAAAGAGAATGGGATGGAAGCGGCAATAGTAAATGATCTGGATGTGATGGGTGTATCAAATATCCAGGATGCTGTCGGTTTATTGTGTTCTGAGAATAAGATTAAACCCATTAATATAAATACAAGGGAATTGTTCTTTGATCAAATTGAAGATTTTGGATTTGATTTCAAGGAAGTACAAGGTCAGGAAAATATTAAAAGAGCGCTTGAAATAGCCGCTGCTGGGAGTCACAATGCAATAATGATTGGAAGCCCCGGATCAGGAAAGACCATGTTAGCAAAGCGATTGCCTTCAATTTTGCCTCCTCTAAACCTGCATGAAGCTCTGGAGACAACCAAGATACACTCAGTTGCAGGAAAGTTAGGAACCAATGCAACTTTAATTTCACGACGGCCATTCAGATCACCGCATCATACCATTTCAGATATTGCATTAGTAGGTGGAGGAGCATTCCCCCAACCCGGTGAAATTTCTTTGGCTCATAATGGAGTCCTGTTCCTGGATGAGTTGCCCGAGTTCAAAAGAACAGTACTTGAGGTTATGCGGCAACCATTAGAAGAGAGAAAAGTGACCATATCAAGGGCGAAGTTTACATTGGATTATCCTGCAAATTTCATGTTGATAGCGAGTATGAATCCATGCCCTTGCGGATTCTATAATCATCCGGATAAAGATTGTGTATGTACACCCGATCAGGTCCATAGATATCTGAATAAGATCAGCGGACCTTTGCTTGACCGTATTGATCTTCATGTTGAAGTGACTCCTGTAAGTTTTGACGAGATGGCATCAATAAGGAGTAACGAAACAAGCCAGGAAATCCGTGACAGGGTTATATCAGCAAGAGAAATTCAAATTGAAAGGTTTAAAAAGGAACAGTCGATTTATTCAAATGCCATGATGCCTCCACAAATGGTTAAAGAGATTTGCTTAATTAACAAAGCCGGTTTAAATCTGTTAAGAACGGCTATGGAGAAATTAGATCTTTCAGCCAGAGCCTTTGACCGGATCCTGAAAGTAAGTCGTACAATTGCAGATCTGGAGAAGAGTGAAGATATCAGGATTGAACATCTTGCAGAAGCCATACAGTATAGAAGCCTGGACAGAGAAGGATGGATAGCATGAAATTTAAATCATTTTTTTTAATTCCA
>CBDUCT010000501.1:0-2464 GCA_965365715.1 uncultured Cyclobacteriaceae bacterium
TTATATCGGTGTTTAAAAAGTTTCGGCGATTAAGATATGTCAAAAAGGCGCCTGGCAGCGATCATGTTTACAGATTTTGTCGGATATGACTCCCTTCTGAAGGAAGATGAGAAGAAAGCGTTCGAAACACTCAAAAAAAACCAGCGAATACACAAACGTCTGATCAGGAAATTTAAAGGTCGGAGGTTAAAAGAAATGGGAGGAGGTACATTGGCCAGCTTCCAATCTATTATTGATGCAGTTATGTGTGCAGTATCCATTCAAAAGGCAAGCAATGACCTGGATATTTCTGTGCGCATTGGAATTCATCAGGGTGAAGTAATATTTGAAAAAAAGGATGTATTGGGTGATGGCGTGAATATTGCCTCAAGAATTCAGGGGGTAGCTGAAAAGAACCAAATTGTTATATCTGAAACAGTATATAATGACATAAGAAATAAAGAAGGACTGGAAGTCGAGTTTATTGGTGAACAGGTATTAAAGGGTGTTATCAAACCTGTGGGCATTTATAAAGTTAGTGTGGATCAGGGAAATATGCCCGATTTCATGATTGATACCGGTGAATTGATTCAGCCCTTCAGCAATAGAAGAATATCGATTGTTGCCGGAATAATTGTAATAGCTCTATTTGCTTACACTTTGTTTCATCTCTTACCAAGAATTAAACGAACCACACAGAATGAGGATTGGTCCGTTCTTGTGCTGCCTTTTGATAATTTTACTGGCAGTGATACCCTGGAATATTTTACGGCCGGTATGCATAATGCATTGATTGGAGAGATCGGTAAGATTGGGGAACTGCAGGTAAAATCCAAAACAACAGCCAATGCTTATAAGAATGTCGATAAATCTATTCCTGAGATCGCATTAGAACTGGGCGTCAATGTTGTGGTTGAAGGCTCGGTCCTTTGCGTTGGGGATAGTATTTGCCTTCAGGTAAGAATGGTTGATACAGAAAATGAGGAAAAGCTTCTTTGGGTTAGTGACTTTAAAGTGGAAAGAAGTCAGGTTCAGAATCTTTATAGCATAGTCACAAAAGACTTCTCTAAAGAAATTAATGCAACACTAACACCACAGGAAGAAAAACGCCTTGCTGAGAAAAGATCAGTAGATCCTGCCGCCCATGATCTATATATGAAAGGCCTGGTGTTTAACGATCAGATGAGTGTGGAAGGACTTCAAATTGCAGATCAATACTTCAAGCTGGCGAATGAACATGATCCCAACTGGGCACCTCCATACCTGGGCATGGCCAGTGTTATTGAAAGACAATACCAGATGGGGTTTATTGAACGATCTATTGCAATGCCACAACTCAGCAAGTATATTGATAAGGCTCTGGAATTGGACCCTAACTCTTCATGGCTATATAATTTAAGAGGTTCCAAAGCGGCATGGTTTGAATGGAACTGGGAGAAAGGTGAGCAGGATTTTCTGAAATCCATTGAAATTAACCCAAATCACGCAGGAAATCATGCCTTTTATGCCTATCTGTTAACTCATCTTCGCAGAACGGATGAAGCATTAAATCATGCACGTATTGCAGTGGACCTGGATCCACTGAATCCAATGATCCTTGGATTATGTGCCGGGGTGTTTATAGAATCCGGTGAATGTAAATATGCTTTAACACTAATTGAGAAAGCTATTACAATTGAACCAGAACACTTTTTTACATATCCGAAACTGATTGATGCTTCAATCTGTGTCGGAGATTATCAGAAAGCTTTTGATACCACTAAGAGACTTAATTCTGTATTATGGGATAAACATAACAAAACTGATGAATTTGAGCAGATATTTCGTGAGAAGGGATGGATCACCTATCAGGAAGAAGCCATAAAATTCTATGAAGAAATAGGACTGCAAGACAATTATCGCGAGAATAGTGATCAAGCACTCAGATATATTGCAGTCAGGAAATACGATTTGGCTATGGATATATTTGAAAAAGCGTATGAGGAGCACAATCCTAACCTGGTAGGCATATCACTCTATACTATTTACAACAAAATGAAATATAATCCCCGATACCTAAAACTTTTGAAGAAAATGAACCTCCCTGTGGAATAAATTCTATTGAACGATCGAATAAAAATAGCATTATGAACAATCAATGATATTATACTTCGATCATTGAGTTTGCCATTTATCCTTTTTCTTTATAGGTATAAGTTATACTAGCTTATGGAAGCTGGCAATCAGAATAGAGAGATTTATTAAATAAATTTTCGTATCTTGGAAGTTACGGCTATAAAAAATCAGCACCATGAGATGGTCTCTTGTAACTTTCTCTTTCAGCATATTGCTTGCTTTGTCAGTTAGAGCAGGATCTGAAAGTATAGAAAAATTAAATAATGAAAGTGTGGTTGACAATGATTCGGCCAGGTTTGCACAGTATATGACCATCAGCAAAAATTACTATCCTGAAAATTTATCCCTGGCACATCAATACGCTGATTCT
>CBDUCT010000502.1:0-2457 GCA_965365715.1 uncultured Cyclobacteriaceae bacterium
GCAATATTATTCCTGATATTACTGTTTTTTGTTCCAGAAACCCCAAGATTCCTGGTAATGAAAAATAGGGAAAGCGACGCTCTTGAATTACTCAATAAATTGGATCCAAAGAGTAAGGCACAGCTTATCCTGGAAGAAATAAAAGAAACCCTCAAGGTCAAGGATGCCCCATGGTTGTCATATGGTGGTTTATTGATCATTACAGGTATATTCTTATCCGTTTTCCAGCAATTCGTTGGCATCAACGTGGTATTGTACTATGCCCCTGAGATCTTTCGAAATATGGGTAGCGGCACTGATGTATCACTGCTTCAGACGATTATAGTGGGTGCAGTAAATTTATCATTCACTATATTGGCTATTTTCACCGTTGACAAGTTCGGAAGGAAACCATTGCAGATTATTGGTGCACTTGGAATGGCTGTGAGTATGATCGCCCTTGGATTTTCATTCTACCTGAAAAGTGTAGGTATTGGAGCTTTGATTTTCATGATGATTTATACAGCCTCTTTTGCCATGTCCTGGGGACCTGTTACCTGGGTACTCCTTTCTGAAATATTCCCGAATAAGATCAGGGGAGCGATGTCAATAGCCGTTGCAGCCCAGTGGATCGCAAACCTCATAATATCATGGACATTCCCGATAATGAATGATAATTCCTGGCTGACAGAGAAATTCAATCATGGATTTACTTATTGGATCTATGGCATTATGGGTATCCTCGCCGCCTTGTTTGTCTGGAAACTGGTACCTGAGACCAAGGGGAAATCACTTGAAGAGATTGAAAGTATCTGGGTAAAGAAATAAAAAAATCCCGCCTGCCTGCAGTAGGCAGGCCTTTGGCGGGATTATACTTTCTCTCATACTCCCTCTCTAGGTAAAGATTATCTGAGTCCGCTCTCCATCGGCCATTTCATAGAACTGGCCTATCGTAATAATATCCTTCACATGCTCAGATAGATCCTTCATTTCTATTTTAAACATATCCGTAGCCAGCTTGCAGGCATATATTTCGCCTCCTCCAGCTGTGATCATATCCATAAATTCATCTACGGGTGGTATATCCAGTTTTTCCATCTGGCTTTTCATCATTGATGAAACTCCCGCTTCAACACCTGGCAGCATACCCAGAATTGATGGAAATGGCAGTCCTCCTGGCATTCTCATTGCAGGATTGCCGATAGTCCCGGTATGCAACTTATTCATTTGCTTGGTCGTGATAGCATCCAGTCCAAAAAATGTAAAGAACAATTTGGCTTCAATACCTTCCATAACCGCCCCATTTGCCATGACCAAAGCTGCATAATCGTCTTCAATTGCGCCCTTCGCACAAATAATCAGCACTTTTTCCAGAGGTTTTTTCTCTACCTTTTTGGCTGTTGTTTCTTTTGTTTGAACATTAGTTTCCATAATACTAATTTTTTAGGTTAATAATTTTTATACACAACTTGCCGGTTTGGGTATGCCAGCTATCCTGCTTGATTTTTTAAGTGGTCCACCCGGGAACAATTGATACAAACCCTTGATATCCGTAATCCCTGATTTTCCAACTTTTCTTATTGTCAACTGTTCTCCAGCTATATGCTTGTCCCGAAGATAATGCAGTACTTCAAAATGCTTATCAGTAAGTTCAATCCCCTCTTCCTTTGCTATTTCACCTGCTACATCCTCGTTCCATTGGGAAGGATCATTTAAATATCCTTCATCATTTAAATCTACCGGTACTCCGGCAATAACTGTTTGTCCCATGATTATATTGTTTTTAGTTTAATTTTAAATTATTTGTTTTCTTCTTTCGTAATATTTTTCAGGAAGGTCATGATAAAACCGAGACCTTTTTTACCTTCTGGGGTTCTCAGCTCATTAAATGCCTTCCACAATGAATATTCTTCAACATTCTCTGTTTCAATTTGCTTAAAGACGCTGACCGCATTATTCAGGGCACCCAGCATTTCCGGCTGAGTTAAGTTCTTAACTGTTTCCAGGATGGTTACCACATTATCAGCCAGCAACTTAACATCTTCCGCACTGAAATGCTGAACGATGTTGTCAATAATACCGGTTAATTCTTTAAAAAACTCAAAATAACCTCTTTTTTCAAGCTCGTGCATCTTGTGTATGGAATCCAAACCCATCTGAGTGACGACAGGACCAATATCCTTTGAAAGGTCCACTACACTTTCGGCCATCTGGAGCATTTCGTTCAAAGTCCCGGCATTTCTGAGCAGACGGAAAAACAGTGATTTCAGCTCCTCCGTGTCAAGCTCAATACCGGCATGATCCAATTCATCTACAGATGCTTTAAACAGATCATTACCGATAAGATTCAGATCAGTTGCCAGATCTTCCAGGGCCTGGCGCTTCTGCTTTTGTATCGCCAGTTCTTCAAGTACGAGATCCAGCTTCTGGTTTATATCATTGATCTGAACTTGTACGTCAGATCCATTGTCTTTTACA
>CBDUCT010000503.1:0-2455 GCA_965365715.1 uncultured Cyclobacteriaceae bacterium
TCATGAAAACAAAATCATATAACCCGAGCCCTCTTGAAGTTGAATTTGTAAATGTGATCGAATCTCTTCAGCAAAATATCAATGAAAAACTCGAGAACAGTAAAATCCGATCATTTGAACATAATATAGAGCTTGATAATCCGATTTTGAAAGCTAATATTATTGATGATGATGGGGATAAACATACCGTGATTTTAAGAGTAATTCAGAAGCCAGATGATTTTTAAACTTATTTCATTTAAATAGAACATAATCCCACCTGATTCCCTGGGATATTATAGTATCGATTTAAAAAAATATTTTTTAACGGGTTTACCTTTTCTCCGCAGATAGTATTCATAGTCGGGAAGATGTGCCCAAAGTTTGATTGTTTAACCCTAAATATAATGAGTATGAATGCAGGTATACTTTTATTCTTTCAATCGTGGAAAGTTTGGATGAAATTTGGTGCTGCAGCCAGTTTAGCTCTTAGCTTTCTCGTTTTATTATTTTATTTTGCCCGGCTGATAACCATTAAAGATCCCAAATCAAAATACGATTTCGTTAATCTCAACGAGATCAACTTCTTGATGATTGGGGGATATCTTGTGGTGATTTCGGGTTGGTTTTTTCTTAATTCCCTTTTTGGCGATAAAGTACAGGTAGAGGCTGGAATTTTTATCGCCAGGTTACTTGGCACCTTGATATTTGCGTCAATTTTTCTTGTCGTGGTGTACAATGTATTGAAAATCTATTATCCCTCAATTCTTGAAAAGAAACTTCATAAATTGAGGTATTCACCAAGAAAATCGCCGAAAACAGGCAAGCCTATGAAACTTCTCAGTGAGGAGGAAGAGGATGTCTATCTATCGGAAGGCATGCAAGCGGAAGAGGAAGTTTTTTCTGTGGATTATGATGTATGGATTGATGAAGAATCCAAATACACTCAGATCGAGAAATATGATGGCCACCTGCATGCTGAGAAATGTGAGAATTGCAATTTTCAAACCTTGAAGGTGGTTAAGGAAGAAATTCTTACCTCACCAACTGCCAATGCAAAAGGTGAATTAATGAAGTATTATGAGTGCACATACTGCAATCATAAAGAGAGGAAACTATTTACTATCGGCCGAATAAAAATATCTGAGGATCTGGAAAAAAGTGTAGTCTGATATCCAGAATTGGAGTAGTAAATCTTATCGTTTAAAGGGTTTCTACGATAAGATTATTGTTTGTGTAAATACAGATATCAGCTGCAATATTCAGGCTTTCCTCAACTATGTCTTTTGCGCTAAGATCGGGGCTATGCTTTTTTAATGCTGTAGCAGCAGCGAGTGCGTACATGCTTCCCGATCCGATAGCAGCAATCTGATTATCAGGTTCTATTACATCTCCATTACCTGAGATCATTAATATTTCCTGTTTGTCAGCCACGATCAGCATGGCCTCAAGACGTCGCAGAACCCTGTCAAGCCGCCAGTCCTTAGCTAATTCAATCGCTGCCCGTTTCATATTTCCACCATATGCACTAAGCTTTTCCTCAAACCTCTCAATAAGTGTGAATGCATCGGCAGTAGAGCCTGCAAATCCAGCAAGGATCTTACCATCGAGCAATTTCCGAATTTTTTTAACATTACTTTTTGCTACTGTATTTCCGAATGTTGCCTGACCATCTGCGCCAATAGCGATACTATTATTGTGCTTTACTGCAATAACTGTGGTGGATCTGTATTTAGCCATATTTTTTTAAGTTTATCACGTCAATAACCGTTCCGGAGATAAAAAAAGGTCCAATTTGTCAGGTGGACCTTACTAATAGGTGTAATAATGTCATTAAATCAATATTCGAACCGGGTCTTCAAGAATTTCTTTAAAGGTCGCCAGGAATGCAGCACCTGTAGCCCCATCAACCACACGGTGATCACAGGACAAAGTAACTTTCATTACATTTCCAGGAACAAGTTGTCCATCTTTCACAATGGCTGTTTCCTTGATGCCACCTACTGCAAGAATACAAGCGTCAGGTGGATTAATGATGGCCGTAAATTCCTCGATTCCAAACATCCCGAGGTTTGATATGGTGAAAGTATTTCCTTCCCATTCATCTGGCTGCAACTGCTTATTTCTTGCCTTCTCCCCCAGTTCCTTAACTTCCGCCGATATATGAGAAAGACTTTTATTATCTGCAAAGCGAACAACGGGCACGAGAAGTCCTTCATCTACTGCCACAGCAACACCTATATGAATATGGTGATTGAACCTGATCTTATCCCCCAGCCAGGATGCATTTACCTTAGGATGTCTTCTTAATGCAGAAGCTGTAGCCTTTAATACGAGATCATTAAAAGATATTTTCTCATGCGTCCTCCTTTCTTGCTCAGGTTGATAGGATGGTCTTGCCGCCGAAAAAGTGGACACCCTGTTAGGAGACTTCATTCAGCCGCTCGAAGTCCTCGGGGTAATTGTATAATAATAG
>CBDUCT010000504.1:0-2429 GCA_965365715.1 uncultured Cyclobacteriaceae bacterium
TCGACCTCACTGCGCCGCTTGGTCTGTTCTTCAGCCATGTCATTGCCGCTCATTCCATTAGCTGATGCCGAATTAAATTCTATACCTGATGCATATTATATCCAGAAATTTTATCTGTCTGATTCAACATTTGAAGGGATTGACTACCTGATTAACTGTAAAGAAATCGAAATGGTTCCTGAACTTATAAAAGAACAGACGAATATTGGTTTAAAGTCTTCTTCTATTTTAATTTCCATTGAATCAAAAGGTGATTGTGAATTAATAGAAATAGCATCTAATCGAATTTTAGATGAGAGTTTTAATTTCAGTGATAAGTTGATTATGCAGGCAACAGATCAGTGGGGAATGAGGCGTGATGAACTTATTAGTCTAATAGCAATAAAATCATATTTTAAAAAACCTAATGATGAATATGCCCATATTGAGACTCAATTTGAATATTATAAGATTGAGCTGGAAAATACAAGGTGCATGAAGTATATCGTTGATGTACCGGAACAGGTAAATGAGTTTTTAAATATGGATTTCATTGAGATACTTGAAGGGAAAGGATTACAGGTTTATAATGGGCTTACACCTGATAATGTTACCGGTAATTATTTCGTAGACAATTGGACCAATCTCGAGTCTGGAACCAGGTATGTGAATTACAGTTTTCAATTTCTTAATCAGACCAAGGAATTTCAGATCGAGGTAAAAAGTGCTGCGGAATTTTCTGATGCGACAGGGATTATTGCCTATATTTCAGGGACAGGACAATATTTCTCAATATATAGTGAACAGGATCATAATATTGACGACAGTGGTCATATTGTTTTTATAAAAACGGCAGATATTTACAGTGGTAAAGTCACAAGCGATGGGATTATTGATTTCCAGAATGGTTTTATTGTCCTGCAAAAGGAGAACGACTGGTATGACAGATTCCTGAATGTAGGTGATTCCAGGGTAGTTTATGAAGCTGATTTTATGGCAGATGCTGTGGATGATTTTCCATTTCATTCAACTGACCTTGATCCTGATAATTCTTTTTACCGGATCATGTCAGGGAGCAATTAATTCACTCTTATCATATTATAATAATCTTGCCTGAGTATTTATCCATCTTTCAGGCAATTCCCCTTTCATAGCCTTTTCATAATCTGAATAACTGCAAGGAACAATGCTGTTGCGATCGAATACTTTCTTCCCTTTTGGATAAGGCACTTCCATCCACCATTTCTCAGAAAGTTTGCTTTTATAGAAAGTAAGTATCTCGGTATCTCCAGGTAAAGAAACCACGTACTTCATATAATAATTACTTTTAAAACTGAAGTGATCTTTTCTATGGTAAAATCCCTCAATGAAATACCAGATCATTGTAGCCATGACGGAGGCTGTTTTTTTATGTTGATCATCTTGCATAAGGTCATATTCGAAAAAACCTGCAGAACTCATTTTTTCATTTAAACCTGCGTACCAGCACAATTGACATGCTTCTTCACCAGTTAGTCCAAATGGTTGAGCATTTGAGTTACCAGGTGCATCTCCGGACCGTATGGCGGTAATATCGAAGCTAAGTATGTCAGCATCCCGGATAACTGGTTCCATTTCTAAAATATTCTGTCTGATTTTACCTATACGATAGGTATCGAAATATAACTCCTCCATCATAGCCAGACTTTTCGGATTGATAAGGTAACTTTGATATCCTAGATGACTGAAATTGAACAGGAAATTGGGCTCGTGTGTCAGGATTTTGTATATGTGGTTCTGATGGTCGTACTTTTCATCTTCAAGACCAAGGTCTATAAAGGCATCAACATTCAATATACTTACCAGTTTTTCCATATCCTGGTAAGCTTTATATAAAGCAATATCCATATCATGAGTGCCTCCGAAAACAAGAGGAAGTACTTCATTATCCAATAAAAAGCGGCAGATTTCCTGTAGTCGTGTATGTGTTTCCTCCAATGTTGGCCCATTCCTTAAATTTCCCAGATCAACAATTTTATAGGCTAAAGCACCCTTTTTTAGATTATAAAGTTTTGCCCGAATCTCGTTCGTTCCGTGATCGCTTTCATTTTCACGACCGGCACCCCTGTACTCCTCAAGTCCGATCAGAGCTATGTCAGCTTTTTTTATATCGGGAAAACTTGGGCCTGGCAGGTAAATGTTCTTGAAAAATGAGTGGCTGGATTCTATAGGATTGTAAATCCTCTCATTGACCGGATTAAAGAAAATCTTAACATCCATAGAGTATTTTATTTTATTTTATAAAAATAAATATAAAAATAATCCCGTCTGCCTGTGGTAGGAAGGTCATACGACGAGACTGGATACTTTAATTTATCCTCCAAGGTCATCAAACCGGATATTTTCGGGTGGTACACCCAGGTTATCCAGCATTTTTAAAAAGGTCTGAGTATGAGTTCGGTCTTTATATT
>CBDUCT010000505.1:0-2415 GCA_965365715.1 uncultured Cyclobacteriaceae bacterium
TGGGAATATCCGTGCAGTTAAGGAGTTAAGCAGCGTTGTAAACCAGTTGGGTAAAGAAAGGGCATTGTCTGAAACCTATGGCGGATCAGGCTGGGAATTAACCTTCCAGGATATGAAAAGATTGGGAGACTGGGAATATGCATTCGGGGAAAATTTAATGAACCAGCATTTGTCATATATGACTCTAAAAGGTGCAAGGAAGCGGGATTTCCCACAATCCATGTCATACCATGTGCCCTGGTGGGATAATTACAAACCACTTAATACGTATTTTGAACGTTTATCACTGGCCTTGTCATTTGGTGAACAGATAAACAAAGTTCTGGTCCTGGAGCCTACTTCGACAACCTGGATGTATTTCTCCCCTACTCAGGACAGACGACATTTAGGAGCTGAAGGAAGCATCAGTAATTACGCTGACTCATTCAAATCATTTTTACGACACCTTGAAAACAATCAATTGGAATATGACCTTGGATCTGAAAGGATCATCAAAGATCATGGCTCGGTTAGTAAATCCCGCTTTACTGTTGGTGAAAGGATGTATGACCTGGTTGTTCTTCCTCCCGGATTTGAGAATTTCGAGCCTTATGTGTTCAACTTGATAAAAGAATACCTTCAAAACGGAGGCAAGGTTCTGTCATTTGCCGGTTTCCCTCAATACCTGGATGGAAATACCAGTAAAAGTATGCCGGAATTTATAAAGAACCATAAGGAGCATTGGATAGTCAGGGAGACTTTAGATAAAGATCTTATTGAACAATATTTAAGCGATCCTTCGTTTAAGCCCATTGACCCCCAGGGGTGGGAAGGCAGGATTTTTCATCATAGAAGGCAGTTTAAGGATGGCCAGCTGGTATTTATCGTTAATTTCGACTCAGTAAATACGGGGAATTTCCAGATCCAAATAGAAGGTGAATCAGCCGTATCTATGGATCCATTAACAGGAGAATACTGGCAATTTCCATGCGAATCTCAAAATGGCTATTTAATTCTAAAGGATCAATTATTCCCAGGAAGTTCCCGATTACTTTTCATTTCCGACAGATCCATACAGGCACCTGAATTACCTCGATCCGACTGGCAGGATGCCCTAAAGATTAAAACTTCAGCAACTATTGTCAGGCAGAATGAACCTAATATGATCACCCTTGATTATTGTGATCTCGAACTTGATGGAGAATCATACAAAGACGAATATTTCTATAATGCGGCAGAAAAAATATTTGAGTTCCATTTAAAGGAGATCTATGGATTCAATTATAATCCATGGAGCGTTGCCGTTCAATACAGGACCAGGATACTTGACAAAAATAATTTCAAAGCCGGATCAGGGTTTACAGCCCATTATCCATTCATCATTGAAGATGACTTCAAACCCGAAGATATAAAAGCAGTGGTTGAATGGCCTGAGCTGTATACGGTGTCCTGCAACGGAATTCCACTCACCCCGGTACATGACGAGTGGTGGCTGGATCGTAGTTTTGGAGTATATGAAGTTTCAAACCACCTTAAATCTGGCCGAAATGTGATTACTATCCACGCAGATCCTATGGATATCCATGCCGAACTTGAACCTGTTTATCTGACCGGCAATTTTGGACTCAGATCAGATGATAAAGGATGGATCCTTATTCCTCAGGAAAAACTCATGATCGGGAGCTGGGAAAAACAGGGGATGCCTTTTTATTCAAACTCCGTTTCCTATATAAAATCATTTGAAGCAACAGGTCAAAAAGGTGCCTGGAAGATAAGATTAAATGAATGGAGGGGCACTGTAGCTGAAATACTGGTTAATGGGGAAAGTGCGGGAATAATCGGCTGGGAACCTTATGAGTTAGACATCAGCAACTGGATTAAAAATGGCAGCAATGAGGTCGAGGTTAAGATAACAGGCAGTCTGAAGAACCTGCTTGGTCCGCATCATAACAACCCGACCAATGGACTGGTTACCCCCTGGAGCTTTTTTTATGCACCGGATCATCAACCTTCGGGTTCAGCATATCATATACTGGACTATGGATTAATGGAAGATTTTGAGATAATTAGTCTCTAAAATATGGATTTGAAATTATAAAACACTTCTATTCTGGTCCATATTATAGTAAACTTTTATTATGATAAATTTTCAGAATCTGGATACCTTTGAATGTTAGCATTATAAATATGATGATTGGATTCAACATGATCTTACGCTGGCTAATATATTTATTCTTAGTTCTTACCATATGGACTTTCGGATGCGATTCCAAAAAACCAGTTGATAAGCAGACTTCAAGAGACATTCTTTCCAGCAGAACGCTGGGATTAGCTTATCTTGAAGAAAATAAGCTAGATGAAGCTGAAGCTGAGTTCCTGAAACTTATTGATCTTGCACCTGATGAAGCCCTGGGACATGCTAACCTTGGCCTGGTC
>CBDUCT010000506.1:0-2381 GCA_965365715.1 uncultured Cyclobacteriaceae bacterium
CCAGGCTGGTGGTTCAAACGCCAATTCAAGAAAAGGTGCCGAAAGAATTACGCCCGAAATTTCGTTAGAATGATGTTGAAGCATATAGTTTGACACGATATTCCCACCAAGACTATGCCCGTACAGAAATAAGGGGGTATCGTTGTGTTCAAGACGTACTGCCACCAGAAGTTTATCAATATTTGAAATGAGAAGATCATATGACCGGACATGCCCGCGTTTCCCAGGTGATTCCCCATGCCCCTGATAATCCATTCCATATACGGCGATCCCATTCTTATTCAGATAATTTGAGAATGAATCATAACGCCCAATATGATCACTCAGGCCATGAACAACAGCAAGTACTGCCATCGGGTCAGAATCTGTTTCCCATTTGCAAGCATACAATGACTTCCCTTCAGCATCGATAAGATCAAAAGTTTCTTTCGACATGGCACTTTAAGTTTTTATATTGCTGAAATTTATTAAATATTCGAAATTTAAAAAATATATGAATTGTAAACCTGTTCACCCAATCTATTTTTTATTTTTACAATACATAAGGATTATTGATTCACCATTGATCTAAGCACATTGAAAAAAGCCTTAATTATAATTTTTATAATAGCCGTCGCATCAGGTGTTTTTTATTACCTGAAATACTTTTATGCAAGTGATAAAGTCGACTTGTGGGACCTGGTTCCTAAAAATGCCATCGGTGTTTATGAAACTGAGAAGCCGATAAAGATCTGGAACAGCTTGCTTGAGTTACCGATCTGGAAAAATCTTTCGAGCATACCGGCAATAAATGATGTTAATGAAGATCTTGTACAGCTTGACAGTATAACTGGTTCTTCAGGCAATATGGAAAAATTATTCCGCGACCGGCCTATTCTTATCTCCCTGCATAAGATCTCTAATACTGATTTTGGATTGACTTTTTATTTTACTTTAAACTCCGGCGAAAAAAGGAAGATCTTAAATACAATATTAGAACATTTCAAAAATCTGGAACCATATAAATATGATATCCGGAAATATGAGGACTTCAGTATCAATGAACTAATGAATGATGAGGGGGAAGTTGAATTTACATTTATAGAATATAAAGGACATTTTATTGGAAGTTTTACTTCTTTCCTCATCGATGATGTGATCAGGAATATATCTGAGGGCTTTCAGGCAAATTTCAGAACCATATCAAACGAGATCTTTAATGCCCAACCAATAGAGATGGACGAAGGGAACATGTACCTTAATGTTGCCAAGATCCCTGATCTGCTAAGAAATTTTTCCTCGGGAGAGCAGAGAAAAGATTATGATGACTACCTGAAGTGGTTTACCGGAGCTACCTATTACGATATATCCTTTGAAGATAACAGGATATTTTTTAACGGTTCCACTAAAATTCCTGAAAACAGCAATGAGTTCTATCTGTCTACTTTTTACAATCAATCCCCACAAAATATAGAGGCAATATATTTCCTCCCAAACAGGACTTCAACATACATCTCTTATACCTATGAAGATTTTACAGACTGGAGGAAGGCTGTGGACGTATATTGGGAGAAAAATTTTCCACAGGCCCTTGAAAATAAGACTGAATTGCTGAAGAAATATGAAATATATGAGCGGGATTTTTATGGGTGGATAGGTAATGAGATCGGCCTCGCAACACTTCAAACCATCGATCTTGACCATCCGGATAAACTTTTACTAATAAAATCGAAAGACTATTCAGAAAGTGTAAAAGCACTGGATGATCTGATTACGGTAGCAAATGATCTTAATTCAGATACTTTACTGTACGAGGACTATTCAGGTAAGAGAATTAAGAAAATTGCCATTGAGGAATTCCCGGGATCAATGCTTGGGGATGAATTCAATGGTTTTGAAAATAGTTATTATACCGATCTGGGATCTTATATCCTGATAGGTAATTCATTTGAAGTGATAAAGCACCTCTTAAATGAAATTGAGGAAGAAAATACTTGGGGAAAATCACTAAAATTCAATCAATATTTTGATAATGTCCAAAAGAGGGCGAATGTGAACTATTTTATTAATTTCAGTAATTCATGGAATGCTTTTTTCGCCTCTCTAAACGAAAATTGGAAACCGTTTTTCAAAAATTTCGACAGGCAGTTCAAGCACTTCGAACTCCTTTCATTTCAATTCAGTAATATCAATAATAATTTCTATACCAGTGCAGCAGTACAACACAGGTCTGAAACATCGGTTATTACTACACCATCAGAGTTCTTCAGAGACCAGCTTGTCATTACAGATTACCCCATAGTTACTAAACCGTATATTTTCAGAAGTCATCTTGACAGAAGCCTGGAGGTCATGTTTCAGGATTCCGGAGGGCAGTTATACTTTATATCCAACAATGGAAA
>CBDUCT010000507.1:0-2381 GCA_965365715.1 uncultured Cyclobacteriaceae bacterium
GAATAGTTTTCGGAATTGTCCTGCCAAAATCCGAAGTGATATCCTGGTTCCGGATTCAGGAAATGTTCCGTTTCGAGGCGATTCATATGTATGGAATAATAGGCCTGGCTATAATAATAGGAGCCATTTCAATACAGTTGATAAAAAAGTTTGAGCTTAAAACGTTTTACGGAGAAGGAATATCCTTTGAACATAAGCCTTTTCATAAGGGGGCTGTATATGGTGGATTGATCTTTGGATGTGGATGGGCGCTTACCGGTGCCTGTCCCGGTCCATTGTTTGCCCTGGTCGGAAATGGATACAGCATCATTGTGGTTTCCCTGGTCAGTGCTTTGTTCGGGACCTGGGTATATGGTTTTTACCAGAACAGGCTACCACATTGATGATGGGCTAAAACTTCAATGAAGTGGAATTTTCAAGAAGATCTGATCGAATAGTATGGTTTAAAGCCCTTCTACGACAGCTTTTAATTTAAAACTGACTTCCTCAGCCACTTTAGTTAGTTCCTCATTATCCATCATCCGCATCATTTCAGCGGGATTTACTGATACGACTTCTACCTGGTTGCCTTCCAGTTGTTTAACAATTACCTTACAGGGGAGGAATACTCCAATATTATCATCAATTTGAAGGGTTTTAAAGGCATAACCCGGGTTGCATGCACCCAATATCTTGTAAGGTTTAACATCCGTGTCCAGTTTTTCATTAAGCTTTTTATCCATATCGATCTCGGTAATAACACTGAAACCATGGTGGGTCAAATTGTCTCGCACCTTTTCCACTAGGTCTGAGAAGTTACCGGTAACAGTTTTTTGAAAATATAAACCATCGGCAGAATTATTCAGAGTACCTGCCTTTATTGAGAATACTGTAAAAACTATTAATAGAAATGAAAATATAAATCTCATAATACATTGTTGTTAATGTGGAACATAATTCAATACAAATATATGAACAAATGAACATATATTAATATGATATACGAAATTTTTTGGTTTTGCTATTCAGTTATTTCAGAAAAAGGGGAGAAGTTCAGGGGTTTTCTGATAAAATTATTCAGGTCATATTCAAAAATGCAAAATCGGAATTTTAAGCTCTATTCGGTAAAACCGGATTTTGTATTAGTAAACCTGGATTTTAATTAGGTAAACCATGATTTCAATTAGGTAAACCTGGATTTTAATTCAGTAAACCTGGAATTAACTATGAATAACCTCAATTTTACTTTTTCTGGATGGTGATAGGATATCCCAGGAGGTTAAAAAAAGGTACGGAAAACCTTGCTTTGCTTCCCATTCGAACAGCCTCATCAATTGAATAATCCTGGTACCGTATAAGCCAGGCCATCCAGGCATAGGTAGCGCGGCCTGCTGAACGGCAATGAATAAGGACTTTGCCATCTGTTTTATTGATGGATTTCCCAATCTTGTCTATGGCTTCTGCTTTATAGCCGTCATCTCCGCCCATAGGAATATGAATGTATTTGATCTTTTTTGATTTGAGGTATTTAGCTTCATTATAACTCAAATGTTCCATTTCATCACCGGTTCTCAGGTTGACCACAAGCGTTACACCTGCTTCAATTAATGAATCAAGGTTTGTCTGCATGGGTTGGCCTGCAAGAAATACATCTCCTGCAAAATATAAATTATAAGATTCATCGATCAGGGTAGGATCGGAAATTGATAATTTTCTTTCCTGGCATATAGCAATCAGAGGAAGAAGGATAATTATCAAAAAAAGAGTGTATGTTTTAGCAGCCATTTTTTTAGATTTTGGAAGAAACTTCAAGTTAAGATTTTCTTCCGGCTAATAAAACATACACTCCTGAAAATTGAGATCCGGGTCTGCCTGATCAAAGACAGGAATTATCATTTTATCTGTTAATAATATTTTTATGAGCAGGAAAGTCCGGTAAACCCAGAGCTTCTTTCAGATCCTGGTATTCTATCGTGCCATCCATAATTCTGCCGGAAGCCCAGAAATCACCGGGAACAACCACCACTCTGGCAATCCAGTTATCCGTATCGTTTGCTGTCAGGTTATCCAGAGCATATGTTGCATTAAGGAATAGACGGACATCATTCTTTGTAAAATCATAATTATATACCAGTGTACCCCTTTCATCAATGATGGTTTGAGGTAATTGTCTCCATACCTCTAGGTCTTCCCCATCAACTGTTTCTACACCCCATAAAAGGTATACAAGGGCTACATCAGATTCAAGACCTTCAAAATTGCTAGGATATGTAAGAAATACATCATACTCCGGTGCAGTAAAATTAATATCTTCGCATTCCATGACGAATCCGCTTTCACCGGCTGGTCCTGCCGGTCCTTGTGGCCCCTCAGGTCCTGCTGGTCCCTGTGGTCCTTCATCT
>CBDUCT010000508.1:0-2316 GCA_965365715.1 uncultured Cyclobacteriaceae bacterium
CGGTCATTGGACCACGACCCCACCCTATAAAATTGAATTATGACTTTAAACCTCAAATCACAAAATTCATGCTGCGGCATTCTGTCAAACCTGGAATTACTGGATTGGCACAGGCAAAAGGATATAGGGGAGAAACCACCAACCTTGTTTCTATGAAAAACAGGGTAAAATTAGATCGTTTTTATGTTGAAAACTGGTCCCTACTTTTTGACTTGAAGATCATTATCCTTCCTCTGAATCATTTGCTGAGGGAAAACAATCCTGCTTCTTCCGTAGGATAATAATCTACTTAACTAAAAAGCCAGGATTGAGCAAGGATTCCTTATTATATGAAAACCTTTCTTCGGTATTCATATTGATCATTTCAAAACCGGCATTCTCAACAATAGCCTGGCCTGCACCGGTATCCCATTCCATGGTTGGACCATGTCGATAATAAATATCCGCTTTCCCCTCTGCAACCATGCAGAACTTCAAGGAACTGCCAACAGAGGTAAAGTCCGTTACATTATACTTTTTAAATACTTCTTCCTCCTCAGGTGATGCATGGGAACGGCTCCTGACAGCTGTTAGTCCCCCTTCTTTTCTCTCGGTAACTTTTAAATGAGTGCGCTGGCCACCATTGATCTTAAAGGATCCTTCTTCATTTATAGCATAGTAATAGGTATCCAGGACAGGCGCATAAATTACACCCAATACTGGATATCCATTTTCTATCAATGCAATATTTACAGTAAATTCTCCATTCCGCTTTATGAATTCCTTTGTCCCATCCAGTGGATCTACCAGCCAGAACTCATTCCAGTATTTTCTAATATCATATGGAATATCCCTTCCCTCCTCCGAAAGCAGTGGGATGTGTGGATACAGATCTTCTATATTTCTTGCAATTACCTCATGCGATTTCTTGTCAGCCAGCGTTAACGGGGAGTCATCGGCCTTAATATCCACAATATTAAACTGACTTTCATCCTCATAAATTTTAAGGATCTCATCACCTGCAAGATTTGCTATTTCGAGTATATGCTTAATTTCTATTTCATTCATTTCATTGATGTTTTTCAATACTTCAAAGAACATCAATTTTTTGCAATCTGTCCATGCCCGGGCTTAAATAATGATAAAAATGTGATATAAATAATAAAAGTATGTGCTTAGTCACTTGTAAACTTAGATAGGATAAATAAAATAACTCCTTTTAAGGAATATTGAGATTTATTAGATTTAACTTCACCCTTTTTCTTTTGCTGCTTCAAAATCTTTTGAATTTCCATAATGGAATTCCTCGAAAATAGGGTCTCATCTCCTTTTTTTATACTATTTTTGCATTCAATTTTTTTAAAACGATCACCAAAATTCTTATAATATGTCTTCTAAATTAGTACCTCCACACGGTGGAATATTAAAACCTTTATTACTTGAAGGAAATGAGCTGGAATCAGCCATAAACAATGCAAAAAATTTACCACAGGTCAGGCTAAATTCCAGAGAAACCTCCGACCTTATTATGCTTGCCGTAGGGGCATTTAGCCCTCTCGATGGCTTTATGGGTGAGAAGGATTACCTGAGTGTTGTCAATGATATGAAAATGGCTGACGGCACCCTATGGCCTATACCTATTACGCTTTCTGTTTCAAAAGAACAGGCTGATGAATTGTCTGTAGGTACCGAGATCGCGCTTGTTGATGATGAGAGTGATGAATTAATGGGATCAATGGTTATTGAAGATAAGTTCGATTATGATAAAAAGCATGAGGCTGTAAGTGTTTTCCGTACTGATGATGAACAGCATCCGGGTGTTGCTAAAATATACGATCAACATGATGTCTACATCGGTGGTCCTGTCAAAGTATTCAGTGAAGGTCCTTATCCTGAGATGTATGGCGAACACTATGCAAGACCAGCCGAAACACGTGCCATCTTTGAAGAAAAAGGCTGGATCAGGATTGCCGGCTTCCAGACCAGGAATCCAATCCACAGATCACATGAATATGTTACCAAGATCGCTATGGAAGTAAGCGATGGCGTACTCATTCACCCACTTGTAGGTAAGCTGAAACCAGGTGATATTCCAGCGGATGTACGGATGAAATGTTACACTGAACTGATTGACAAATACTATGTTAAGGAAAATGTAGTTCTAAAGGTATATCCAATGGAAATGCGTTATGGCGGGCCAAGGGAAGCTTTGCTTCATGCCATTTTCCGTCAGAATTACGGCTGTAGCGCTCTGATTATAGGAAGAGATCATGCAGGTGTAGGCAGCTATTACGGCCCTTTCGATGCACAAAAAATCTTTGACGAGATTCCAGAGGA
>CBDUCT010000509.1:0-2295 GCA_965365715.1 uncultured Cyclobacteriaceae bacterium
CCGCCGATAAAGATCCAGAAAGCGACCCGGAGTGGCTGTAATTATATCAATTCCTTCAAGGATCTTAGTGGATTGAGTTTTGATACCTGTTCCACCATATATGCAAACGTGCCTCAGGTCGTAATAAGCTGAGATCTTTGAAATATCTTGATCAATCTGAATAGCCAGTTCTCTTGTGGGAGCCAGAATGAGCGCCCTTGGATGCTCTCCTTCAGCAAATTTTAATTTCATGAGTAAAGGGATAATGAAAGCTGCCGTTTTTCCTGTACCGGTCGGAGCAATGCCAAAAAGATCATGACCGGCCAGAACCTTGGGTATCACTTTTTCCTGAATGGGGCTAGGATATTCAAATCCCATATCCGCCAGTGCATTTAAAATCTGGCGGTTAAGTTTAAGATCCTCGAAGCTTATTGATCCCTCCTTCATTTTGAAGACTTTAGACTGTAAAATTAAGAATGATTATTATTTAATCTATGATTTCTCCAATTTGTATAATAATGTTGCTAATTTCAGGTCAACAGATTAATAATTCTATGAGAATAAAATAGCTCAGGATTAAGAATGAATGACAATTTTTATGAATGAAAAAAACACTGATAATAAATGGAATCCTTGTAAATAAGGGAAAGATCCTAAATTCTGATCTGCTGATCAATGGTCCCTTTATTGAACGGATAGATAAAAATATCTCGGCACCTGAAGCAGAGATAATCGATGCTTCCGGGAAATATGTTTTCCCTGGTATCATAGATGACCAGGTTCATTTCAGGGAGCCGGGACTTACTCACAAAGCGGATATCTATCACGAATCCAGGGCAGCAGTAGCCGGTGGTGTAACCTCCTATATGGAAATGCCAAATACAATTCCGAACGCAACCACCCAGGAATTCCTTGAAGAGAAATATTCAATCGCATCAAGAAACTCATTAGCGAACTATTCATTTTATATCGGTGCCACAAATGATAACCTGGAGGAAATACTCCGCACGGATCAATCCAGGGTTTGTGGAGTGAAGATCTTTATGGGTTCTTCGACGGGGAATATGTTGGTTGACCATATTCCTGCTCTCGAATCTATTTTCAGGGAGTCTTCTATGCTGATCGCCACTCATTGTGAGGATGAAAGGGTCATACAAGAAAATATTAAAGATTTCAAAAAAAAATATGGTGAAAACGTTCCTATAAGTTGTCATCCGGAAATACGCAGTGAACAGGCATGTTATAAATCATCATCCTTTGCGGTTTCCCTGGCCAGAAAGTATGGTTCCAACCTGCATGTATTGCATATATCTACTGAAAAGGAGTTATCCCTCTTTGACCCGGGATGGATAGAGGATAAACACATAACTGCCGAGGCTTGCATTCATCATCTTTGGTTTCATAAAAGAGATTATGATAAGATGGGAACATTGATCAAATGGAATCCGGCTGTTAAGCAAAAAGAGGACAGAAATGCTATCAGACGTGCTATAAAGGAGGACCGGATAGATATAATCGCCACTGATCATGCACCCCATACTTTGGATGAGAAACGCAATACATACTTTAAAGCACCTTCTGGTGGCCCTTTAATACAACATAGCCTTTTAGCCATGCTGGAATTATATCATAAAGGTGTATTTGACCTTGAAATCATTATCCAGAAAATGGCTCATAATCCGGCTCTTAGGTATAAGATCGACCGGCGCGGATTTTTAGAGGAAGGATATTACGCTGATGTGGTAATTACTGACCTAAACAAATCCAGTAGTGTTACGGAAGAAAATATTATTTCAAAGTGCGGCTGGTCACCATTTTTGGGATATAAATTCAGGTCCAGCGTTGAGAAGACCATCGTATCGGGAAAAATCGTTTATGACCAGGGAAAGATAGTCGAATCCGGAAATGGGGAAAGACTTTTGTTCACTAGATAAAATTTAAAGTTTGATTTGTATTGTCATATCAAAGACAGTATTTTTGCAATCCCAATCAGATATATTATCTGATTTGAGAATATGGTGGTTGTAGTTCAGTTGGTTAGAACGCCTGATTGTGGTTCAGGAGGTCGTGGGTTCGAATCCCATCTTCCACCCCAAAGACTCTTTCATTTATAAAATTCAATTCACAACACCCGGTATCTGAAGCCTGGGTATTTTCATCTCTCAAAAACAGGTATCATTTTTGTTTTAAAAATTAAGAAATAAAAGTTTTTTAATACATTATATATTATTTTTAGGAATTCGTAAAATCCAGGAAAGACCACATAGAGTTTTAGTCAAATGGGTGTAGAGAATGGAATTGTTTTAATTGTTGATG
>CBDUCT010000510.1:0-2274 GCA_965365715.1 uncultured Cyclobacteriaceae bacterium
CTTCAGGTTGGCATGCTGGTAAAAGGAATCTACAATTCCATGGGTTTGAAAATGGCCGTGATCCTGGTATTGCCTCACCTGGTAGTGGAAGTGATTTCCCATATTCTGTCATTATACCTGGCTTATGTCATTCTGCATGAGCTTATTGTGCCTGTTGTGATATGCGGGAAAGGTATTGAGTTAAATTTTATTGTAGCCAAGAAGTTGTTGGCCTATTTAATCATGATCCTTATTGTAACCTTTATTGGTGCGTGTGTTGAAATATATGTTACACCTAAACTGATTTAATTATGAAGAAAATTCTAATTTATGTTGTTGTAAATCTCATCTTGATCATTTTTCTTATCTACATGGGGTACGCGTTATCAAATTCAGCCTTTATGCAGAAGTCGAGCCTTACTTTGAAGATGATATTTGGATTAATAAATTATGGATTTGCCATCCTACTGGCCGTTGAGCTGAACAGAAGGGTAAAGCAATTCCTGGACCGAAAATTGAATTCCAATGATTGATTTTTCTATCCATACAGGTGCTTGCAAAAAGTTCATTGAAAGCATAAAGGCAGGTAGATCATACTACGAACCTGAACTCATCAGGAATTATCCATATTATAATTATTTGTTGCATTCAGGTATGCCAAATAATTTCAAATATGGCAAATTCGGGGTACTTCTCAGCTTATTCCTGGGCATGATCAAGAAACTGGATTCCTCTTTGACAGGATATTTTGATGCTTTTCTTTATCAGTTGCTTAAAGAGCTGGATTTTGAAAATGATGGCCTGACCATCAAGGGTGTGGAGATCAATGAATTGAAATCGTTTTTAAATACACTGTCAGAAGTCAGTGGCAACGGTGATCTGAAAATATTGAATGGGATGATTAACATCTCCATGCGTAAAGGTGCCAATTTAAAATTGAATGATCTACTTGGAGATATCGAGATGTTTCTATGTCATGTGATCATCCGTTATAATATTGAACAGATACTGAATGAAAAGTCAATCCTACCCAGGATCGACAAATTCGAGATCAACAAGATCCTTTTTGTAAAGTATTTTCCACGGACCCTTGTATTATTAAAAGATCTGGACATTATACCTTCTGACTTCCTGTTTAATAATCCATCAAGGCTCTATTACTATTGCCGGTCAATTTTAAAGCTGGATGAGGATCCCGATGTTGTGCGGGTCCTTGAACTTGAACTGAAGATCTTTGAGATCAAGTTTTTTATGCAGAAAACATATGATGAATCCTTTAATATGGGTGAGCTAAAGGCCAAAATTAACAATACAGACCTAAGTAATCCGCTTAAAGTGAATGATACGTTAACCGTGATCAGGGATCGTAAAAGTGCAGATGTGGAACTGGAATATTGGACCGGTTCAGGATCCGGAAATGACAGTGAAGATTGCGATGTATTGATCTATTATGACTATGTAAACAGGAAAGTCAGGCAGCAGTTGCTTACCGACAAGATCTGGGCTTTAATTATATATTTCAGGGAAGGATCCGGCAGCAAGTTTGATTATCTGCAAACCTGTACTGATAGGCTGGAGGCCGAAAGCCAGGTCAATGAATTGTTATACAAAACAATCTTAATTTAAGAAATATATGGTCTTTGTGCAGAGTTTCTGGTCCAGGCCATTCCTGAATGTTGATTCGAATGAATACAACTACAGGGTGTCAGGAGGATTCCTGGACAAGCGATATTTCTACTACTGCTGGGCACTGAGTTACCTCAGCCTGAAAAGTTTTGGTAAAGAGTGCATATTAGTTACGGATGATTTAGGGAAATATCTGTTAACAGAAGCCCTGGGGATGGGATATGATGAAGTTCGACTGGAATTCAATGCATTGGACAATCTCTCCAGTTCCTATTGGGCCATTCCCAAGTTACATGTTTATAAAATTATGCGTGAGCCTTTTCTTCATTTTGATGGGGATCTGGTTCTTTATCCGGGGTTCAAGGATCTGGGTTTGGAGGGGCTTGATCTCGTTTTTGAATTCAAGAATGAATCTTTTAGTGATGATCACCTGAATAGCATCGGGTATTTGGATAAGCTTTTGTTTGATGAAACATGTCAACCTGGAACCACCCCTGCCGATTTGAGGCCGGACGGTTCGAATACCAAGAAAAATAACCATAATGAATTCTACCGGGATAATTCAAATCCATTGAAATCAGGCTCCGGGGAACCTCAACAACTCAACCTTGTAAGGAAAGAAATTACGGAAAGATCCGGGAAGGAAAAACCTCATATTAATGATCTCTG
>CBDUCT010000511.1:0-2271 GCA_965365715.1 uncultured Cyclobacteriaceae bacterium
TCCAACTCGCCCGCTACATCCGAATACAGATGTATATCCTTAACAGGATTAATAAAATAGCCATAAGCCCCATCCTGCTCAATAAACTGGTCCAGGGAGATGCCCAGGAATTGCTGGATCTGGGGGCCCACATATTTAGGAATGATATCGTTGTTCAGCTTGGCATCGATATCATTCACATTGGCTTCATCATGCTTTATAAAATAGGTATTCAGGCTGTTGCTCAACCATTGATCAGAGATCCCGAAATCATTTGAAGAAAAGGACACGAGGTAATTGAATTTTATATGAGAATTGGAGGGTGGATCCTCAACGATCCCGGTGACTTTCATGGCCTTCTTATCATTGCTGAAGATAAGAATCTTTCCCAGTCCACTTTCCTTCCCAAAGAATTTGCTTGCCGAACTTTTCGTCAGAACAATACTATTAGGTTCTGTCAAAGCAGTTTTCGGATCGCCTTCCAGCAGTTTAAAACTGAAGAAATCGAAAAAAGTAGAATCCGTATGGAATATGTTGTCCTCGGTAAATACCAGATCTTCATAGGAGATGATCACATCGCCCCATTCCCAGAGCCTGACAGCATCCTTAATTCCCGGGACATCACTTTTTAGGGCCGGCATTAATGGAGGAGGTGTGGACGTTACACGCACATCCTGTCCGCCGAGTCTACCGTGAAGACCGACCCGGTACATATTGTCAATATTGGTATGGAAACGGTCATAGCTAAGCTCATCGGCGACATACAGGATAATAAACAAGGTAGCAGATATACCAATGGTAAGGCCCAGAATATTTATGAATGCATAGAATTTCTGCTTGATAATGTTGCGGAGCGCAACAAGAAAATAGTTTTTAAGCATGAGATTTCGAATTTAAATTCACTTATAAGATGAGAAAATGTGTAGGAAGGTTACAGGAAATGCATCCGATTTGGATTATATTTTACGAACGGTGGATTATTCTGATGAGTGGAATAGATAAAATCACTAAATTAGTGTCATATTAATTCAGTTTTTTATCGATGGGCTTGAATCGATTTATTATTTATGCATCCGGATTTACAGGATCTCTTCTTCTTGCATTCTATTTCATCGGATTGACAGCTGATAAAAGTTATAACCAGATCATTTTGATCTCCGGGCTAATACTGATTTTTCTTATCTGCATACCCATGATCTATCTTGAGAGATTAAGGCAGAACCGAAAGATCGATGAGATCATTCATGGTCATAAAAAATCCACAAAGGATAAAATAAAGCATTCCAGTGAATCCGGAAAAAAAGTAAAAGGATGGTCGATGAATAATTCACCTTTCCGGGAAAGGAGTTCCGGCACATCCTGGAGTGGAGGTAATATACATGGTTCCCTGCCCAAGAGGGAAGGCAGAAAGGGGCTTTTCAGGAACTGATCCTAATCCTCAAGAATTTCAAATTTGAACCGTTCAACTTCGGAAGGTTCATGCTCTTCATTCATTATCCGCTCAATTTTCTTTACGATATCGGGATTTTCAGCAGCCACATTCCTTGTCTCTTTAATATCGGAACTCAAGTCATATAATTCAATGTCCAGGTTTCCTTTAAACATATTCCGGCGTATACCTTTCCAATTATCCATTCTCACGGCCTGTTGCCCACCGGATGCCGGATATTCCCAATACAAAAACTCATGCGGGGAAGAATATTCTGATCCCGTGAAAACAGGCAATAAACTCAATCCGTCCGTTTCTACCTCAGTTTTTATGCCAGCCAATTCACATATTGTCGGAAAAAGATCATAAAATGCCCCCAGATGATCTGAAGTGCTACCAGGCAGGACCTTATCCGGCCATTGCACGATAAGCGGGACACGAATACCACCTTCATATACAGATCCCTTTCCTCTGCCACGAATACTACTGAACGGGGCTGCACTATCGAAGAACCTTGAATCCGCTCCTCCCGCATAAGTTGGCCCGTTATCAGATGTAAACATGATTATGGTATTATCGTATATGCCCAGATCCTTTAATTTCTGAACGATCAGCCCCACCTGGTTATCAAGATAAGTGACCATTGCGGCATAAGTTGCCCTTGGGTACCTTGTCGGGAAATAACCCCTTTCTCCCACATATGGATTTTCATTCCCAAACTTTTGCTTATAGTATTTTACCAGTGAATCCGGGGCCTGGAGCGGCACATGCGGAATTGGGGTGGCAAAATACAGGAAGAAAGGGTTATCCCCGGTTTCATCCAGAAAACGAAGCGTTTCTTCGAACATCATATCAGGGGCATA
>CBDUCT010000512.1:0-2269 GCA_965365715.1 uncultured Cyclobacteriaceae bacterium
TAAAGGTTACAGGACAGGAAAAGGATAGTGGTTTATCGAGGGATTATGCCTTTAATTACAGCAATGGTATCTTCGAGCCACTCACCCTGATGATCCCAAATCTTTTGGGTGGCCCAAGTATACAGGAACTTGATAGAAGTTCAAATACAGGAGAAGCATTAAGAAGAAATAACGTGCCGGGAAACCAGGCATCCGATTTTTTGAAGAATGCCCGGACTTATTGGGGGAAACAACCATTTACCGGTGGCCCCTTTTACGCCGGTGCCACCATCATTTTCCTTTTTATTCTGGGCATTGTATTCACCAAAGGCCCGGTCAAAAACTGGCTGATAACAATAACAATAGTGGCCATTGTTCTTAGCTGGGGTAAAAACTTTTCATCCTTTAATTATTTTATTTTTGATTACTTCCCGGGCTATAATAAATTCCGATCAGTAACATTTATAATATCTATTGCGCTGATCAGTATTCCTTTGTTGGGATTTATCGGGTTGAATAAACTGATAGATGATTCGGAAAAGCCTAAAACCCTGAAGAAATTCTACATGGCGCTGTCTGTAGCTGGCGGTTTTTGTATCCTGATACTATTGATGTCAGGATTGTTCAGCTATAATTCTCCTGTTGATCAACAATTACCCGACTGGCTGGCAAACGCTTTACAAAAAGACCGGAAAGGGTTACTTCTGAATGATACATTTCGCTCCATCATACTGATCCTGCTGCTTGGCTCTTCACTTTATTTTTATCTGAAGAAAAAACTCAACCTGACTGTGTTGAGCATCATTTTTATTCTATTAATCACATTCGATATCTGGAATGTCAGTCGAAGATTCCTTGATACGGAAGACTTTGAGAGAAATCCCGTAAAGAATTATTTTTCAGCAAATGAAGCGGATACTGAAATACTAAAAGATGACAGCGATTATCGGGTATTAAATTTCAGAGATCCGTTTAATGATGGAAGAACCTCATATTTCCATCAGTCCATCGGAGGGTATCACGGGGCAAAACTGCTCAGGTACCAGGAGTTGATTGAAAAACCGCTGAGCGATGATATACAGAAAACAATCGGCAAAATACAGGATAGCTCCATGGATTTTGAAGATAGTCATGTTATCAATATGCTGAACACAAAGTATTTTCTAGCCGGAACAGCAAAAAATGCAGTGATCAGAAATATCCACAGCAATGGCAGCGCCTGGCTTGTTAATTCAGTTAAGCAGGCAAATTCCCCGGATGAAGAATATAAACTGGTAGCTGAGATCAATACAAAAAAGGAAGCCGTTGTGGACGTTTCTAAATTTAATATATCCTCAGAAACTTATAACAGCGACGGTCAGATAGCGCTTATATCAAAACGCCCTGACCGGATCTCGTATGAATGCAATAACGATTCCCTGTCATTTGCCATTTTCTCAGAGGTATATTATCCCGACGGATGGAAAGCGACCATCAATGGAGGGGAAGCCGATATTATCAGAGTCAATTATGTTTTGCGTGGTTTGGAAATACCACCTGGCAGGAATGAAATAGAATTTGTTTTCCAGCCAAAAGAATATTTTACAGGCAACCTGATCATGAGATGGACTTCAATAGGTGCATACCTTGTTGTTCTGGGGTTGATTGCAATTGGTTATACCCGAAAAAAAGGTCGGTCTGAAGAATGAGAAAAGTCCTGATCATCAGCTATTACTGGCCGCCAGCAGGTGGAATATCAGTACACAGATCACTTAAGTTTGCTAAGTACCTGAGAAAATTCAATTGGGAACCGGTTGTTTACGTACCTTCAAAAGCAGATTATCCCTACTATGACGAGGGCAATTATAAAGATATCCCTGACAACCTTTCCGTGTTGACACATCCAATCAGAGAGCCCTTTAAGTTGTTTAAAAAAATTTCCGGCAGAGGGGAGGATGAATCTCTGAATAATATAGTGCATGTCAGGACCCGAAAACAATCGTGGATTGATAAACTTGGGATATGGATTCGGGGGAATTTCTTTATCCCGGATGCGCGTTCCTTGTGGATACGACCCTCGGTCAGATACCTTTCCGCTTACCTGAAATCAAACCGGGTTGATGCGCTATTTGCTGACGGCCCTCCCCATACCAACAATGTGATTGCTATGAAATTGAGCAAAAAGCATAGTATCCCTTACCTGGCCGATTTTCAGGATCCCTGGACCCAGGTTGATTATTACGAACTATTTCCCATCACCAACTGGGCCGATAAAAAACATAAAAGGTTTGAGCAGGACGTATTCAGACAA
>CBDUCT010000513.1:0-2264 GCA_965365715.1 uncultured Cyclobacteriaceae bacterium
AGGTTATCCGATCACGCCTGCTACAGATATTTTACATGAGTTGGCTAAGCATAAAAACTATATAACAACATTTCAGGCTGAAGACGAAATAGCTGCCGTGACTGCAGGTATTGGTGCATCCTTTGGTGGCGGACTAGGTGTTACCGCTTCCTCCGGTCCTGGAATTGCTCTGAAAACAGAAGCCATCGGCCTTGCAGTGGCACTTGAAATTCCCCTGGTTATTATAAACGTCCAAAGGGCAGGACCTTCAACAGGTATGCCTACCAAAACCGAACAATCTGATCTTCTCCAGGCATATTATGGGCGAAATGGGGAAACTCCTCTGCCTGTGCTGGCCAGTAAATCACCTGCTGACAGTTTTGATATCATTTATGAAGCTGGCAAAATTGCTATAGAGCACATGACACCGGTTATGGTATTAAGTGACGGATATCTGGGAAATGGATCCAGCCCCTGGTCAATTCAGGATCCGGATATGTTACCTGGTATTGATATTCCATTCGCGAACCCGAAACACATTAAGGATGGTAAATTTATGCCGTATCTACGCGATGACAAACTATCCAGACCGTGGGCGGTTCCAGGCAAGAAGGGATTTGAGCATAGGATCGGAGGATTATCAAAGGAAAATGAAACTGGAAATGTATCCTACGATCCTGAAAATAACCAGCTTATGGTTGAATTACGGGAAAAGAAAGTAGAGAATATAGCTGAATTTATTCCGGAAATAACAATAGAGACCGGTGTTGAAAAAGGAGATATCCTGGTGCTTGGATGGGGTTCCACATATGGTTCATTAATGTCAGCAGTAACAGATTGTCATGACCGGGGGCTTAAGGTTGGGTTTGCTCATTTAAGATATCTGCGACCTTTCCCGGGAAATCTAGAAAAAGTATTGTCACAGTACAAGAAAATATTAATCCCCGAACTAAACAATGGACAGCTGATCAAAATTATCAAAGAGAAATTTAATATTCACGCCATTGGTATGAATAAAGTACAGGGACTGCCTTTTACTAAAAATGAAGTAATCAATAAAATACAGGACATATTAAAATCTGAATAAGTGAAGCCAAAGATGAAGGTAAAAATGCCGGGAAGTATGAAATCAAAACCTGGCCAAACAAATAAGGGGATTTCTTCTCCTTCTAAATCCTATGCATCCAATCAGGAAATCAGATGGTGTCCTGGTTGTGGTGATTATTCCATATTAAAGCAGGTGCAAACCGTCCTCGCAGATGAGAATATACCAAAAGAAGAAATAGTGTTCATCTCCGGAATCGGTTGTTCTTCTAGGTTTCCATATTATCTGGATACCTTTGGAATGCATTCGATCCACGGAAGAGCTACTTCCATCGCTTCTGGACTGAGAGCTATACGGAAAGATCTGAATATATGGGTCGTTACCGGTGATGGGGATGGATTATCTATAGGGGGAAATCATCTTATACACCTTCTCCGTAGAAACTTTAATCTGAATGTGCTCCTCTTCAATAATGAAATCTATGGGCTTACCAAAGGCCAGTACTCCCCCACTTCCCCTTTAGGCACTGTTAATAAAACAGCCGTTTGGGGAACGATAGACCTCCCTTTTAACCCATTGAAATTAGCCCTGGGGGCAGATGCTACTTTTATAGCAAGGGGATTAGATATTGATCCATTATTACTCAGACATGTGTTAAAGAGGGCAAATCAGCATAACGGAACTTCACTGGTTGAAATATATCAAAACTGTAATGTTTTTAACGATGGAGCTTTTTCTGTTCTTACGGATAAAGCAACTAAGAAAGAGAACACAATCGTTCTCGAACATAATAAACCACTGGTTTTCGGTGAAAATAATGATAAAGGAATAATCCTGGATGGATTCTCACCCCGTATTGTGAAACTTTCTGAAGTTTCCGAAAATGATCTATGGGTCCATAATGAAGAAGATAGTCTGAAGGCCACCATATTAACCCGTTTTTTTGATAATCCGGAGAATAATGGGTTCCCAAGACCCATGGGCGTACTTTATGCTGTAAAAAGGCCTACATATGAAGACCAACTATGGGATCAGAATAAAATGGCCACAGAGCATTTAGGTAAAGGCAATCCTTATGAGCTCTTTAAAGGTAAAAATTACTGGGAAGTAAAATAAAGATCAGTAAAAACCCCGTAGAATTTATCAGGTTCCTGATCGGGAATAGTAATAGATCCACCACCCCCACAGAGGTTGGTGGATTTATTTATCTACTTAGTGGGAATGCTCCCCAAAATAATGA
>CBDUCT010000514.1:0-2248 GCA_965365715.1 uncultured Cyclobacteriaceae bacterium
CTCCTTCAATTCCTCGTCCAGCTGCAAGGCTACTTCCCTGGATCCTAATTTCCCACATTCATAGATGAATTCAATTTGCCGGAGGGTAACATTCAGGTTTTCATCGCTCCATATTTCAATACTTGGAATAGATACATAACTTTCCCATACTTGTTTTGCAAAACCCAGCAATTCCTTAGAGAAACTATTAATACTGAATGAAGCATTTTCATATTGTGGAAAGTGGTGAATATTCGACATCCAGAAATACAATTTAAAAGCGGCAAGACATTCGAACTTGAAAAGATGAAAAGGCAGAATGTCGTTCTCGGCAAAGATCATCTCCTTTTTTTCGAATTTTTTTATCGTATCAAGGTTCTCTAGAATTGATTTGAAATATAATTCGAAATTAAAGGTATCCTGATTAATGGCCCTGTAATTGAATACGATGTGGTTGGTGGAGGTTTCAAATAAAGAGTCAACTGAAACATTGTATTTGCTGCAAAGTACTAGACATTCGCCGAGGGTCAGGTGTGTATCTCCACGAATCCTTCTGTAAGCACTGTCATTACTGATGTTCAGATCATCGGCGATTACTTCAGCGAGTGAGATATTACCTGGTACTTTTCTTTTTATTTCTTCAAGAAATCTTTGCTGGGCCTGGTCAAAAAGTTTCATAAAGTTGTTTAATGGCTAATTGAATGTAAGAAAATCACCAATAAATTCAAAATCATGGTTTAATGCAATCTTTAATTAGGTGCCAGGATTGAATATTTGTGTTTTTTAATAATATATCCGGTAGATTTTTGTGAAAATCCATAATTTCAGACATCCTCAATCCTTGCAGAAGCGTAAATTGCAATTCTTTTAGCAAAATATCCTCTGATTTCTTATTCCCTGCCAAAACAGCAAATCAGCAAGTAAAATCCACTATCTCATAACCATAAACCAGCCGTAAGTTTAATTAAGAATATCAACAACCTGTTAATTATTATGAGAGAAAAACTATATACCCGGAGAGAGACCATTGGCTTAATGGCTTCAATGTTTATAGCCTCTTCCTGTATGCCCATAAAGGTAGTTTTCAATACCGGGAAGGAGCCTGAAAAAAAATATGATACTACCCTAAGAGCCTTTTCTGAGGTCATTATCCCGGAAGCTCAACGTGATGAGCCAGGACTTTCAGAAATTTTTTATGATGATTATTATCCGTTTCTTAAATACATAAAAATTCTTGCTGAAGATCTGGATAAGGTATCAAAGAGAGCCTATCAAACCGACCGGTTTTCTGAATTGTCCCTGAATGACAGAACAGAAATCGTAGAGCGTAAATTGATCGATAAAGGTTTATCCAGCACTATTTACCTGGCTGCCGTTTATCTTGTTCAACTGTCTTATTTTACCGGTATCTATAACCCGGACAAAGGATGTAACCTGATCGGATTTCAATGTGAAGATCAGGTAACTGATTCATACCCGGATATCGCCTATTTCGAAGGCCGTCCCGCAACGAATGATGGAAACCCCTCTTAATTTAATAATCATGGAAACCAATTATTTTGATGTTACAGTGGTTGGATCGGGATTTGGAGCAGGTCCACCGGCTTTAAGACTACAGCGTGCCGGTTTATCCACCGTTATACTGGAAAAAGGGCCGAATATTGATCCCAAGAAAGACCTTAAATTGACCCAGGATCCGAAATACCTGCTCAGGTATCTGAAATCTTTGAAATCTGATTCACTTACAATGAATTATGTGGAAGGATTAGGAGGGGGATCTGTATTTTTTGAAAAAATAGTATTACGGGCACCTGAATTTGTGTTCAGCCAGAAAGATAAAGAGGGTCACCCTCTATGGCCAGGACAGATCAGCAGGAAGAGCATGGATCCCTATTACAAAATCGGGGAGGTTATGCTCAGGGCCCACCAGATGTTTCCTGAAAGAATTCCTAAAACAGGCCAGGTATTCTCGCTGTTAATGAAAAAGCTGGGATACTCAGTGGATCGTGCAAGGTATTCGGATTCCCATTGTACAGGATGTGGATTTTGCGTTTTTGGATGTACACATAACAGTAAGGAATCTCTACTGGTAAATTACCTGCCCAAGGCTGTTGATCATGGAGCTATAATCCATACTGACAAGGAAGTAACAGAGATCCGTTCCCTGATGGAAGAAAGCAGGCAATTGAGTTTGCGATCTGCGGGTTGTATCCCGTATCGCTTTGAGTCAATAGCAAGAGATACCCGGACCGGCAATATTATAAAGTAT
>CBDUCT010000515.1:0-2245 GCA_965365715.1 uncultured Cyclobacteriaceae bacterium
AATGACACCTTATGGAGCTCAGCCATAGGATTTATCACCTACAAGGAACAGATAAGCAAGCTCATGAATACAGACTTCATGAATATAAAACTGGAGCCCCAGACCAGTGTTTTGCAGGAAGTCATCATTTCAGATAATAAGATAACAGGTCGCCGCGTGGTTGAAAAAGCTATCTCAAGAATATACAAGAATTATCCTTCAAAGCCATTTATACTAGAGGGGTATTACCGGGATTATATGAAAAGGAATAACGATTATGATTCTTTTCTGGAAGGTGCCATCACCGTTCAGGATATGGGTTATAAGAAATCTGATGATAAAACCCGGGTACGCGTAAACCAGCTCAGGTTCCAGGAAAATTATCAGGAAAACTATGAGAAATATCTTCACAAGGATGAAAGTGATACCCTGAAAGAAGTTATGGCGGGCGTCTCAACCGAGTTTTTTGCCAATGAATTCTACAATATGAGATATCATAACCCGGTGAGGAACCAATATGAGACTTTGCCTTTCGTAGGGGTATTTCATAATTTCCATGAAAGCAATTATGAATTTGATATCGCCTATTATACATATGTTGATGAGGAAGAAGTTTATGTGATTCGATTTAAACCCAAGGCGGAATATAATTATCTGCATATCAATGTTAAAGGTGAGATCTTTATCCGGGTCAGGGACCATGGTATACTGAAGTTTCATTATTCCTTCTTTGTCCGCGATTTCACGAAGGATAGAAAAGTGTATGAATTGAATATGGAATACAGGGATTACATGGATAAACTGTTTCTGAAATATATTTCTTATGTCAATTTCTTTAAAATATATCTTGGTTATGAAATAGGCGAAATCAGCAAATACAGGGAATTTTTTGTGACGGATATTCATTATCCCGATTTTGAAGCTATTTCGAAAGAGGAAAGCATCGATAATACCATCCCCTTACATCAATTGAGTATAGAAGAAGATCCGGATTTCTGGAACAATTATAATTTAATACTTCAACAACAGCCTGTGATAGATTAAATTTACAGGATTTTGTATTGCAACAGCATTTTACTACTGGCAAATTGTTAAAACTTTGCCGGGACAATGAAATTTATTTTTAGTGATCAAGAATAATAAAAAAGCAGCATTGAAGAGCAAGTCCGGAAAAATGAACAGTGATATACATCCTGGCAAAAGTTATCCCTTAGGTGCCTCAGCTTATGATCATGGTGTAAATTTCTCGGTTTTTTCCAGAAATGCAGCGTTTATTGAACTATTGCTTTTTGATCATGTTGATCAACCGGTACCAACCAGGATCATCAAATTAGATCCGGACCTGCACAGAACCTTTTATTACTGGCATGTTTTTATAGAGGGACTATTACCGGGGCAGATCTATGCCTACCGTGTATATTCTTCAAAATCGACAGAAAAATGGAATCAGTTCGATTCAAGAAAGATATTGACCGACCCGTATGCAAAAGCAATTGTAAGTCCCAAAAAATATTCCAGGCAGGCTGCCATTGATCCGGGTGACAATTGTGAACAGGCTATGAAAGGCGTGGTAATCCTACAGGACAATTACGACTGGGAAGGTGATGAACCTCTTAATATTCCGTATTCGGAATCCATTATCTATGAACTGCATGTAAAAGGATTTACGCGGCATGAATCTTCCGGAGTGACGCCTGAAAAACGGGGAACATACGCCGGACTTGTTGAGAAAATCCCCTATCTGAAACAACTTGGAATTACAGCTATCGAATTAATGCCGGTCTATCATTTTGATGAGCAGGATGCCCAGGGAGACCTGACAAACTACTGGGGTTATTCCCCGATTAACTTCTTTTCTATCCATAATGGATACGGATACGAAAAGGATCCCCTGAAATTAATCCATGAATTCAAAGACATGGTCAAGGCTTTCCACAAGGCAGGAATTGAGATCATCCTGGATGTGGTGTTTAATCATACCGCTGAAGCAGGTAAGAATGGCCCGGTATTTAATATGAAGGGCTTTGGAAATGACTCCTATTATCTGCTTAGGTCAAAAGGAGAATACAGGGATTATACCGGGTGTGGGAATACCCTCAATGCAAATCATTCGATCCTGAGAAGGATGATCAGGCATAGCCTGCGCTACTGGGCGGAAGAGATGCATATCGATGGCTTCAGGTTTGACCTTGCCTCGGTATTATCACGGGACGAATACGGCAAACCACTAAAAAACCCTCCTGTTCTGTGGGAGATAGAATCTGTC
>CBDUCT010000516.1:0-2169 GCA_965365715.1 uncultured Cyclobacteriaceae bacterium
TTTCTCTTTTTGATTATTTCAATTATATCCTTGGACTGTTAGCCAGTGGCTTGGGTGGATTGTTCTTTATGGGTATTTTCATTCCCAGGATAAGGGAAAAGGCTGCAATCACTGGATTTGCGGGAGGTTTTCTGACTGTGCTGATGGTAAAACTACAGACAGATATCCATTTGATGCTGTATGGATTTACAGGTATGATAAGTTCCATTATCATTGGATTAATATTCAGTTATATTTTGAAAGAGAAAGACAAAGCCCTGGATGGACTTACAATAAAAGCTTTAAATTCAGAAAAATGAAAAACGATGATATTATCAGATATATATCCATTTACCGTGATGGGTTATTAGATGATATAATTCCGTTTTGGTTGAAAAATAGCATTGATAAATCCTATGGTGGATTTATTACCTCTTTAGATGAGGAAGGAAATATCATTGATACGGATAAGGGTGTCTGGCAGCAGGGAAGGTTTACCTGGATGCTGGCCACATTGTATAACGAAGTCGAAGAGAACACCGAATGGCTTGACCTGGCTATTCATGGTGCCGATTTTCTCGAAAAATATTGCATCGATAATGATGGCAGAATGTTCTTTCTGATGGATAGAAAGGGGAATCCTATCCGGAAAAGACGATATGTGTATTCTGAAAGTTTTGCCAGCATCGCCTTTGCAGCCTTATATAGAGCCACAGGAATAGAAAGGTATAAGCAGATGGCAAGTACACTTTTTGATGTATTTTACAAGCATGTTGTCACTCCTGGCCTGATAAAACCGAAATTTACCGAAAACAGGTCCTTAAAAGGTATGGGACATCCTATGATCGGTATTGTAACCGCACAGGAACTCCGTCATAATCTGGCTGATCCGACATTCACCGGATATATTGATAATTGGATCAGTGAAATAAGGAATGATTTTATGAAACCTGACTACAGGGCAGTGATGGAAACGGTCGGGCCTGAAGGCGAGTTTATAGACCATTTCGACGGCAGGATGCTTAATCCCGGACATGCTATAGAAGGATCCTGGTTTATACTTCGGGAAGCCAGGATCAGGGATAATGATAGAGAACTTATTAAAATGGGAAGTACAATGCTTGACTGGATGTGGAATATAGGCTGGGATAAGGAATATGGTGGGATCTATTATTTCAGGGATGTCAAGGGACTGCCGGTCCAGGAGTACTGGCACGATATGAAATTCTGGTGGCCGAATTGTGAAGCCATTATCGCCACTTTGATGGCCTATGATGTAACCCGGGATGAAAAATATGCGGAATGGCATAAAATGGTTCATGATTGGAGCTTTAGTCATTTTCCGGATAGAGACCATGGAGAATGGTATGGTTATATACACAGGGATGGAAGACTTTCCAGTACTCTAAAAGGTAACATATGGAAAGGTCTCTTTCATGTACCCAGAATGTTCCTGTTGTCCTGGAAGATGCTCGAACAACTAAAAACATAAAGAACTTATAATCCCCGATACAGAAAGTATTCAGATGAATAAACCTTGGTAAAAATTAAAATTCTTATATATTGAGGGGTATTACAGATCGATACGAAAATCATATTTTTTAAGGTATGGGCCATCACTTCATGGGCATTGAAATCGGGGGAACTAAAATCCAGGTGTTTATCACCGATGAAGATCATAAGATTATTGAGCGCGATAAATTTTTTGTAAAAGAGAAGAAAGCCTCCTATATCACTAAAAACCTACATGAAAGACTTAAAGCAGCCTGTCAAAAATATAATATTGATGCTATTGGAGTAGGTTTTGGAGGGCCGATTGACTATCAGACAGGGGTGGTCAAGACTTCACATCATATCAATGGCTGGAGGGATTTTCCTCTAGCCGAATGGATATCTGAAGAAACTGGCATCCCGGTATCTGTGGATAACGATGCCAACACGGCTGCCCTGGCCGAAGCCTGTCTTGGAGCAGGTAAGGCTTTCTCACGTGTGTTTTATGTTACAATGGGAAGCGGAGTGGGCGGAGGATTGATCATTGATCGTAAGATATACCATGGAAATAAGCCGACAGAAGTAGAGATCGGGCACATCCGCCTGGATAAATCCGGAGCTATACTAGAAGAAATTTTCTCTGGATGTGTTTTCTATAGATATAGGAGAATGTATATTCTTGTTATTCCGGATAGTATT
>CBDUCT010000517.1:0-2167 GCA_965365715.1 uncultured Cyclobacteriaceae bacterium
GGGTCAGTTCGTCATGATTTCGCAGAAAGGTAGCCCATTGGCAATTTTCAGGAATGTCGGGTGTCTGGTCCATGCTCTCAATGATCGGGTACCTGTCTTCCATATTTACCGCCATAAACATCCTTGGCATCAAGGGAAAATGGTAATTCATATGACATTCATCCCCATCACCGAAATAGGAAGCTGAATCTTCAGGCCACATATTTGCTTCAGCCAGGAAGAGCCTATTCTCATATTTTTCATCTACGAACTTTCGTAGCCTTTTAAGGAATTCATGTGTTTTTGGCAGGTTCTCATTATTTGTCCCTTCTTCTTCAAAAAGATATGGTATCGCATCCAACCTGAATCCATCCACACCCATTTTGAGCCAGTAGTCCAGGATCTTGAAGACTTCCTGCTGGACTTTAGGATTTTCAAAGTTAAGATCTGGTTGATGAGAGAAAAAACGATGCCAGAAATATGCTTTGGCTTCCTTGTCCCATGTCCAGTTGGAAGTTTCATAATCTGTAAAAATGATTCGTGTATCATTGTATTTATCCGGCGTATCCGACCAGACATAATAATCTCTGTATACCGAACCAGGTTTAGACCTTTTCGCCCTTTTGAACCATTCATGTTCATCTGAAGTATGGTTCAATACAAGTTCCGTAAGAAGTTTCATCCCCCGCTTGTGTACTTCCTTTACCAGTCTCTTAAAATCTTTAATAGTACCATATGAAGGATTTATATTGTAATAATCCGCAATATCATATCCATCATCACGAAGTGGGGAAGGGTAAAACGGGAGAAGCCAAATTAATGTTACGCCTAGCTCTTCGAGGTAATCTAATTTATCGATTAAGCCCTGGAAATCTCCGATCCCGTCATGGTTACTATCACTGAATGCCTTGATATGCAGTTCATATATGATGGCATCTTTGTACCATGTTACATTTTCATCCTGACCAATCTGCTCTTTATTCATTACCTATGAACCCCGTTCTATTTATAGTGCAAAATAATCAAAAAATATTTATATTCCTAAGTTAATACCCTACGCGTTAAAAATGTAATTCGCAATTATCCGAATAATTTCTTTCAATCGCAATTTAACCAATTGCAAAATTTATAATTATTTGGTACAAATTTGTTAAAATCAAATTATTATAAATTAAATAATACGATAAATGCATTTTTTAGTGAGAAAAGTTAAACAGAAATCAAATAATACTATATTATTTTCCCCAGAAAACAACTACTGATCTTGGAGCTGCCTTATAAAGGTTATTCTTTAATCCTCCTGATCTTTTCAGGTTTGAGAAATCCTTAGGATAGGATTTATGCGTGTCGATGACGGGAAACCACTTTCGTGACTCCTGTAGTTTTGGCAATTCAAAAGTAAGATCTTTCCAATAGGCGTTGAGAATTACATATAGATATTCATTATGGTCAGGATACGACAGACTGAAGGCAAGACTCCTTGAATAATTCTGCCAATCAGGATGATAAGCCTTTGTGCCATGCCACATCATATGAGGTTCACCAATAACCTTCTTTGTTGTCAGTATTTTCTCAAGTTTGAAAATTTCCTTTTCTTTAACAAAAGCGATCAGGTTTCTTACAAAAGTATGGAGCTCACTGTTAGGCACCAGCAGGTCCCAGTCCATCCAGCTGATCTCATTATCCTGGCAATAGGCATTGTTATTTCCTAATTGCGTCCGCCTGATCTCATCGCCCATGGACAACATCGGGGTTCCCTGGGATATAAAGAGGATCGTGAAAAAATTTTTAATCTGCTTTAAACGCAAGGATTCAATATCCTGATTTTCTGTGGGGCCTTCAATTCCGCAATTCCAGCTGTCATTAAATGAAGAACCATCCCTGCCATCCTCGAGGTTGGCATCATTATGCTTTTCATTGTATGAAACGAGGTCATTCATCGTAAATCCATCATGGCAGGTGATAAAATTAATACTTCTGTTAGGTTCCCTGTCAGGATCCGGATAGATATCAGGACTGCCCAGGATCCGGGATGCCAGTTTTTTCACGATCCCTTTTTCACCTTTTACAAATTTTCGTACATCGTCGCGGTAGTGTCCGTTCCATTCAGCCCATTTTTCTCCAATAAAAGATCCTACCTGATACAATCCGCCGGCATCCCATGCTTCTGCAATCAGCTTTACATGAG
>CBDUCT010000518.1:0-2155 GCA_965365715.1 uncultured Cyclobacteriaceae bacterium
CTGAAAGCTCCGCCGGCAAGATTCCCGGACCAGCCTGATCCAATGACCCAGTCGTTTCTTACATACCCGCCTAAAAACTGGAAATCATATTGCCATTTGTTGAACTCATAAAGACCTGAAAATGCCATGCCCTCTACCGAATCCGCCAATTGATAAACCAGTTCCGCATGAGAAGTGTAGCCGGTATAATATTTTGCCCGGACAGCATCACTTCCAGGCCTTTCTTCATAGTCGAAATCAAAATATGAATAAGCATTGAAAAGATCGTTGGGATTCCAGATCAGGTTTTTACCCCAGTTGATCCGCTGTCTTCCTACTGTGGCTTCAAAATTGTTTTTCTGATAATTGACGTATAAGCGGTCAATGGTAGTGTTCAAAACATATGAACCACCTTCTATCCAGTTAAATGACAGATCGAAAAATCCCGGATCATTGGTGGGGTTACTTACATAATCCGGACTTAACTTGACGAAATCGCCGTATATGAACCGGTTTCTGATACCTGCTGCGATTTTCCAGTCATCACCGGGATAATACCTCAGGTTGAACCGGTTATGGATCAGGTTGTCAATCAGCCAGGTCTCCTGAAAATCATCGTAAGCAACGGTCTGAAGGAACTTCAGGTACCCATCATATGTGAATTTCTTCGGTTTATATCCCTGACCATTTATTTCTGAGGAAAATAAGCCGATACAACAAACTAGAATAAAGAAAGATTTAAAAAAATGTTTCATTATATCTTTAAAGACTACCTGGATTCATCACTTAAGATCTTCCCGTCCTCAATGGTTATGATCCTTCTGGCCTTCTTCACTACCCTGGCATCATGGGTAGAGAAAATAAAAGTGATCTTCTCTTCTTTATTTAATTTTTCCATTATTTCGAGAAGCGTCTCTGTAGATTTTGAATCCAGGTTGGCCGTTGGTTCATCTGCAAGGATGAATTTTGGTTTGGATGCGAGCGCCCTGGCAACGGCGACCCTTTGCTGCTGCCCGCCGGAAAGTTTCGAAGGCCGGCTATCGAGGCGATCTCCGAGACCAACTTCCTCCAGTAACTCTTTTGTTCTTTTTTCACGTTCCTGTTTTGACTGACCCTGCAACTGCATGATGAATTCCACATTTTCCTTGGCGGTGAGTACGGGGATCAGGTTGTAGGCCTGAAACACAAACCCAATATTCCTCAAACGGAAATCAATTAATTTTCTGGATTTCAGATTCCATATATCCACGCCATCCACAACTACTTCCCCGGAAGTCGGGCGGTCCAAGCCACCCAATAAATTCAAAAAAGTCGTTTTACCTGAACCTGAAGGACCGACGATGGCGGTAAATTCGCCTTCCTCTACGGTTAGATCTATTCCATTTACAGCCCTTACCTCTACATGGCTACCATTATAGATTTTGTAAAGATCTTTGATTTCAATTACGTTCATTATATTAAAAATTAGCAGTTCAAAATTATTCAGTTCTTAAAGCATCAGCCGGATCATTTTTCAATGCTTTATAAGCAGGATACAGTGATGCGAGTATCCCGGTTAAAATAACCAGGATTGTTACATTGATCAATAAAGAAGTATCAAGACTGGTGTAGGTAAAGGATCCATATCCGATATCCGAATAAGCATCTCCCCATACTGTCAGGTCAATTTTATGCGTTTCGAAATATTTGGAGATCAGGGTACCGAGAATAATTCCAAATACACCTCCTGTCAACGCAAGTAGAATGGTCTCTATAACGATCATCATAAAAACCCTTATCTTATTCATCCCTATGGCCATTAACATTCCTATTTCTTTTACTCTTTCGAGTACAGCCATCAGCATGGTGTTTATTATCCCAAAGAGCAGGGCAAAGAGAATTATAATAATGAAGATGTACATCATCAGATCCATGGCCTCATTCAGGTAGCTCATTTCAGGGCTAAGTTCCAGCCATGACATGACTTCCAGGTCACTGAATTCCTTTTTAATGCTATCCTGAATTACAGGGACATTTTCATTATTGTCTGCGAGGATGGCGATCTCATGTGATGCATTTTCCGGAAGATTCATAAGTTTTCGAATGCTTCTGTCCAGCACGAAGACATTGGATTCATCAAAGATGTTATTCTCTGTATTAAAAACACCCACTATTCTGAAGGCACCGGCTGTGATAT
>CBDUCT010000519.1:0-2149 GCA_965365715.1 uncultured Cyclobacteriaceae bacterium
CGCCCTCCTGGAAATCGATCCGAGATATACTAAAGACAGTATCATCGTTGTTCATCATGACCGGGATCTTTCAAGGACAACCAGTGGAAGCGGAAGGGTTTCTGATTTTACTTATAGTGAGCTGAAAGATTTGAGATTAAGGGATCTGGATGGAGGGGTTACAGAGTATAAGATTCAAACGCTTCCGGAAATGCTTGAGTGGGCGAAGGGCAAAGCTATTCTTGTTCTTGACAGGAAGGACGTTCCTATAGAAGCCAGAATAAAGATGGTGGAGGATCATAAAGCTGAGGCCTGTGTCATAGTAATGGCCTACACTTTTAAAGAAGCGCAATTAGGCTATCGTTTAAATAAAAACATATTCATGCAGGTATTTATTAATAGTCCTGAGCAAGTGGAGGAATTTGATAGAACAGGTGTCCCATGGGAAAACATTGTAGCTTTTGTGGGCCATAGTATGCCTGATGATCCATCGGTTTTTCATTTAATCCATCAAAAGGGATCGCTTTGTATCGTGGGAACATCCAGAAATCTTGACCGTGATTTGCTTTCTGTAGGGAATAACGAAAGATTGAAAGAAAAATACCTGGAGATTTACCGGGCCGGGGCTGATATTCTGGAAACGGATACACCTGTTCCCCTAAGTGAACTGATCAAAAATCGCCTGTCTTCGGAAACCTATATTTCAAAATTTCTCAAATAGTTATAGTCTGACCTTCCAATAATTATTATGAAGATTCCCTAAAGCAGAAATCCTGTTTTTAATATCCTCAGTTCACTTTTAAACCAGGAATAGATTGAAGATGTAATCACTGGATTATGTTGAAATCATCAATGTCATAAAATCCTATTCTTTTTCCTGTACGACAATTAGATATCCTTTTCCTTTTGGAATAGTTATTATATCTCCGGGTGCCCATGTATTTGCCTCTTGAAAATTTTTGATGAAAGGGGCGACCAGTTCTGATTTCGATGATTCAAGACCAAGCTTATCCCAGTCGATGATTAGCTTCACGTTATCTTCAGATTCTGCCCAGGTGGCGACCGATATTAATGTTTTCTTTCCTTCCTGCACATATGCTGTTGCAAACGAATCATTACTACCCGTTTTTACTGGCCTATCCGATACCCAGTAACCGATCATATCACTATTTTCTATTCCGAAATCATCCCAGAATTCCCATAAAGGAGCTACATCTACCCTGGGAGCTCTTCCGGTCATGCCATAGAGCATTCCCCTCCATGGATTACCACCATCCTGCAACATCTCACCCATAACCCCATAGGGGATTCCGGAAACTTCAACCATCCAGAAATCTGGCCGCATGTCATAATCGAAATATTCGCCAAACCACAAGCGATCAACGAAGGGCATATGCTCCAGGTATAAATTGGCGCTATTTGCAAAACCATCTCTAGGATTGAACTGGTTGGCTGAATGCAAATCGAGAAAAATTTCAGAATTTCCACGTTCCAATACTTTGCGCATACGCTTCATGGTCGTCCGGTCAAAAGCCAGGTCATCAATATAAATACCATCGATCCCGATTTCATTTACCAGCCAGTTTAATCCTTCGATGTAATAATTGTGCCAGCGGGATACACCACTGTTAACAATTGCAGCATCTATCCAGGTAGGATCGAACCATCCGGCTATATAGTTTTGATCCATATGCTCCTGCAGCCAGGAATACCCTCCACCATCACCCTTTGAAAATACCTCAGATCCCAGACTACGTAATGCAAAAAGTTCCGGACAGCTGTTTGACAGCTCTCTGAGTGTATAATAAAACTTTACTTTCATATCCTTTGCATGCGCCTCTTTCACATAGGATCGCATGATATCAGTTGTTAAAAATGGATAATTTATGTACGGATTGTATTTATTAGCATGATGGAGGTTGATTGTATTAGCTCCATATTGAGCAATGGAATCAACCGGTAAAGGATTGTGAAAAAACCTGTGACCCCATTGCTTTTTGGGTTCTATGGGTTTGAACGGAGTAATAGCAATATTAAAATTAAAATGAAAAACCTCCCCCTTTTTAATCACACGTTTGCCTGAGTATGACCTGATCGTTACATCTGCTTCATTTCTGGTAATATTTATTCCGCCCTGTCCATCATTATACCATGAAGGGGGCATGTTCAG
>CBDUCT010000520.1:0-2146 GCA_965365715.1 uncultured Cyclobacteriaceae bacterium
ATATCCATAGAATTGCCCCCACAGGAAGCACCAAATGAATTCCGGGGAGTATATATTTCCATAAATTCAGATAGATCATCAGATCCCGGTTGGGATGGAAGAAATCTTGGCATGATCCTCAAAAAAGCATCAGAGGCCAATTTCAATGTGATTTTTATTCCTTATATAAAGTACGCTGATACTGATGATGCCATGGGGGATGAAACGGGAAATAACCTATATGATCCTTCCATAGAAGCCTTGATCAAAGAATCCCACAAGCTTGGACTAAAAACTTACTTTACAATAGATCTTAATGACTTGTTTGGTGGGAATTTTATGAAAAACTTCAGGGCCTATTTAGTTCAAAATGAAGCGCCACCCGAAATCTTAACAACCTTGACGAGAAATCTACAACAAGGTGTTGATCCTGAAGTTACTCTGGAGATCTTATTATCGAATAAAAATTTTCCATACCTGAAATCCTACACGAAGGATGTGATAAGAAGGATCATTGAGATGTATGATATTGATGGGATCAGCTATGACCTTACTTATTGGGCTACAATAGATGAGCCTCCTGATAATCAATCAGGGCATAATGACCCATCTGACACCCAGGAGCTTGCTGAAAAGGAAATTAACACAATGGACCAAAGATTGAAAGACCTTCTGGAGGACCTGGCGGTGGAAACCATGCTGGTAAAACCATACCTTGTACATTCTATTACCTATCCCGGGAATAAAAACCATGAGTTTATATTGAGCTGCCTGAAGAATAAAGTTGTGGATTTTATTACCCCTTCTTTTGATTTAAATGACGAGAACCTGGTCGATGACCTGTCAGGATTATGGAATCTTTTAGATGATTATGACGATAAGACGCACGAAAGTATATTTCCCTGTTTCAGAAATGTTAACCCTGAGGATGACAAACCTGTTATCGATGACCTTATGGCATTTAATAAGGAAATGGGAAGCCATGGATCCTGTATTTTAGTTAATATATCTGGGAATATATCATCGGAAAATTTCAATATTCCGTATAAATTCTCTGACCCTGTTCTCTTACCTGAAAATCTGAAAAAGAGCTCCCCATTTGAGGTAGCAGGATTAAAAGTAAACCATCTTATAAATCCTCAAGATCAGGATCCTGTAATCCACCTGTATAAAGATTCAAAAGTAAAGAGGATGGATTCTTATGGTAATATAGGCCTGGTGATGGCGCATCCCGACAGCATCGACATAGAGATTGCTGGCCGTATGAGCGTTCTTAAAACAAATCAATGGTCGGTTCCATTCAGGTATACAATATATCCTGATAGCGGGGCAGTGAAAGAGGGAGCCTGGGTGGAATTCCGAAGAATGCCATCAGGTCTTACCAACAATCCGAGCTATCATTTTTTATGCAAGACAAAATATCCTGCTACGGCCCGGATTGATGGCGAGGTACTCAAAGTGTATAAAACCGGGATATTTTTTAAGGAGATCCAACTTAAAGAAGGTTCCAACAGGGTCAGGGCGGAAGTCCTTACACCTGATTCCCTGACTGCATTTTATGAAATGGAATTTATCTATGAAAAGAATGCCAAGGTCAGGTCGGTTTTCCCTTTATGGATTGATCCGGAATCTGTTAAACCCTCCATGGACCTTGAATTGCTATCGGAAGATATTGTAACCATCAGTTTCCATGGATCTCCGGGACAGATCGCCTATGTGGAATTATTTCCCGGGGGTGAAATGATCAAGTGTTCCCGGAAAGATCTTGAAGGACATAGCCAATACATGGCAGAAATACATTTAGACGAACTGGATAAGGACAGGGAATACCAGTTTCTTCTGAATCTGGAAACCGAAGATGACACAGTAGAAAACAGGATCTATAAAATTCCTATGGAGAATACCATCACTGTGCGAAATCTCGATGATTTTCCAGTGGTGAGAATCAACGATGAAAATACCAGGCTGACCTATAACCTTGGGCCAATCCGATTGGGCGGCCCGATCCGGTCGGAACTGGGTCCCGGCGTAATGATGAAGGTCAATGGCAGGATGGGGGATCATTACAGGATCAGGTTAAATGAGATTGAAAGCAGCATAGTAAGGCAGGATCAGGTTGAGGTATTGCCGGAGGGGTTCAGAAGGGTTGCGGTGGAGGGCAGGCGGA
>CBDUCT010000521.1:0-2134 GCA_965365715.1 uncultured Cyclobacteriaceae bacterium
ATATCACCCGAAAAAAAAATATAATCCAGTTTTTTACCCGTACCTGGAATATGTTCCTTCCAACCATAAAATGTCATTTCTTTCTCCTGTGGGTTTTTATGGATGGCCCGGTATGCATCTTTAAGAGGTAATACTGAATTATCTGTCAAATACGTAATAGGTGGCTGATCTTCACCTGAATTGAAATCACCAAGGAGTATTGTACTTAGGTTGCTATTCATCTTTTTCAAGTGATCCACAATAACCATCGAACTTCGATGCCTGGCCTCGGCGGAGCGGTGATCATAATGGGTGTTTACAATCAGGATCCTTTGCGAGCTTTTTTTGTCTTCAAATATTCCCCAGGTAAAGATCCTTGGCAGAGAGGAGTTCCAGGATTTCGATGCGGGTATTTCAGGTGTTTCTGAAAGCCACATCGTTTTTCCTTCGATCAGTTTCCATCTCGAAGCATTGTATAGGATGGGTGATGCTTCACCTTTTTTGGGATCTTTCTCCCGGGTAATACCTGTATACTGATACCCGTCGCATTGTCCAAGGATTTCTTCAATCTGGAATATCATAGCCTCCTGCATCCCGATAAAATCATACTGGCCTTCCCGTATGACGTTAAAAACGAGGTCCTTCCTATATTCCCATGAATTATCACCATCATTAGCTTTTCCATAACGTATATTAAAAGTCATTGCTTTGATGGTATCCTGTTTGCTTTCCATTTCAGGGGATAATGATATTAAAGTGATGATTAATAAGAGTGTATAAAACATTTACATATTATTTAAGATATTGAGCATTTCCATAATTGAACTGGCTTCCTTTTCGGCAGTTTTATCTTTGACCTGCCATATAAACTCGCTTTTGTCCTTTAGGATATTGATAGAAACATCAGATCTTTCTTTAGATACTGTCCATCCTTTTCTCTGTAAAGCATTTTGAGTGAGGAAATAAGCTGATTTATCACCCGAAAGAGAACACATTTTGTCGGTTTTGTTTTTAATCCTGAACCTTCCGTGCAGATCATCAAAATGTATGGCATCATGATCTATCATTCTATTAAACGAACCATTGATGATCAGGTCTTCAGGGGTTCCTGTTATCATTTTCTCTTTGCTGTAGGCCATCCAAATAAAATCAGCAACCTGCAGGCTAAGTTCGAGTTCATGCGTAGCCATCAAAATTGACTTGCCGGTATTCGAGGCTAGATCTTTCAGCAGCTTTAATATGGTAATTTTATTTACTATGTCAAGATGTGCGGTAGGCTCATCAAGTATGATCATATCACTATCCTGAGCCAGTGCTCTTGCGATAAGGGTTTTCTGAAACTGGCCATCGCTTAGCTCGCTTATTAATTGATCTTCGAGGTATTTGGTACCTGTTATTTCAAGTGCCCAGTCAATTTTCCGATGATCTTCTTTCCTGAGCTTACCGAGCCAGTTTGTATACGGATATCTTCCAAGTGCAACCAGTTCATTTACAGACAAGTTGCCTGCATAGATCCTGTCAGTTAAAACCAGGCTGATCGTTCTTGCCAGGTCCATTGATGAAATTTCATCCAAAGGTCGCTGGTTTATGAGTACTTTGCCTGACAAGGGTTGCTGAACACCTGAGATCGTTCGTAGCAATGTTGATTTCCCTACGCCGTTTTCCCCCACCAGGCAAACCATTTCTCCTTTGTGAAGCCTGGTACTCAGTTTCTCCAATATCTTAAGCTGGATATTGCCTTTGCGGTATCCTATCGTAAGATCCTGCAGTTCGATGGCTATATGGTTCTCTCCGGATATCATTTAGCAAAGGTCTTACTGAAGTTTTTGCGTCGAACAACCAGCCAGATAACCAGTGGTGCGCCAAAAACGGAGGTGACTGCATTGATCGGCAAGGTATATTCCCGGCCAGGGATCTGGGCTATTATATCGCAAATGAGCATAAGGATAGCCCCGCATAAAACAACCATAGGGAATAATATCTTATGGTTCGAGGTATTGAATATCAGCCGGGTTATATGAGGAATGGCAATACCTATAAAGGCAATAGGTCCGCAAAATGCAGTGATGGTTCCAGCCAAAAGCGCTGTTGAAAGTATGATCAATAATCTTGGATTATTGATTTTAAGACCCATGCTTCTGGCGTAATTATCTCC
>CBDUCT010000522.1:0-2113 GCA_965365715.1 uncultured Cyclobacteriaceae bacterium
ATAGAACTTTCTTCTATATTTATATTATAAATCTTTTGCGGGGTGTGAACATTTTTCAGACTTTTTTCCTCTACAAATTCAGCCTGGATACCGGATTTATTTCTAATATCATTATAGACTGAAGATGAAATATAAATACTGTCGGCCTCAGCGGCCTGTTCTATTCTGGAGGCAATATTTACACCGTCGCCAAGTATATCTCCATTTTCAAAGAGTACTTCACCCTGGTGTATACCGATTCTTATAGGTATATTCTCTATGTGACAGGCACGTTGTATTTCTATAGCACAGTACACAGCATTGGAAGCTGCCGAAAAACTGGCCATTATTCCATCCCCGATTTCCTTTAAAAGAGCCCCTTTATACTTCCTGATCAGTGTCCGATGAATATCCCGGTTTTTCTGCAACAACTCATGCGTTTTCCGTTCATCCTTTCCCATCATTGCAGTATATCCAACGATATCAGTAAACATTATGGCTGTTAATCGGTGTTCCTGCATAAATTTTTTATTTATCTTTAGAATAAATCAAATCATCCCGGCTTTTTCCAATTCATTGATTTGGGCCCTGATCTCTTCATATCGCTTCCCTTGCCTTTGGATGATTGCCCTGAATTCTTCTTCATCCCGCATGGATTCAAATCTGGGATCGTAATCCATCCACCAGACCATCCAGCCTTCAAGATTTTTCTTTTCTTCCATTAAATGCAAAATATAATAGGATTCTTCCTTCTTTCCGATAAAGGCATATTGCGCTGCCAGGTCATAATGACTTAATCCGCCTTTCCCTTCAATTCTTTCAAGTTCTATGGTTTTTGTAAGGTATTCAAATGCTTTATTAAAATATTTTTCACTTTCTTGGTCATTATCCAGCTTTTGAAAAACATATGCTTTCCATACGTTGTTCAGATGATCCATTAAGCCAAGATTATCATTTGATGCATTCAATTTGTTGAGCTGATCGGAGTAAATATAATACAAAGCTAATGCGTCCAAACAAGAAGCAGAATCTATGGCACAAAGGGAATCAATATAGTGCTTTGATTTATCAAATTCCCCTTTTGCAAAATTCAGTACATAGAGTCCCCAGTATCCAAATGCCTTATTATAGCCAATTGATTCTTCGATCATTTTATGAGCTTTTTCGTAATCGCCTATTGTCATGTAAACCGTGGCTCTAAAATCCAAATTCATGGAATACTGATCCGGATCACCAGCCAGTATTTTGCTTGCCTTTCCTAAATTTATAAGTGCATTTGAATAATCCTTTAACATGCTAAAGTTAACGCCCAGGACCTGATAGGCCAATCCATTATTTGGATCAATTTCTATGGCCTTATTCGCATAGTAAATACTGCTGTCATTTTGTGAGAGATGCCAGTAATATTCAGCTAATAACCAATATCCATCTGACAAATTGGGATCCAAAGCCAGGGCTTTCCTGGCGAAATATTTCATTGTATCCCCATAATTTTCATTCAGGTAATCTTTTGATCCTGACCTTTGAAAATGGGCCATCCCTAGCCATGCATAGGCTTTTGCGAACTCAGGATCCAGGTCAATGGCCTTTTCAAATTGGTGTATAGCATTGGCAAAATTTAAATTCCCACCCCGGAAAAGGAATTCTTTTCCTCGGAGATACAGATCATACGCTTCCGGATTGCCGGTTGGAATTCTGGTAATCAATTCTCGTTCTTTAGGGGTGATAATTGCTTTCATTTGTCCGGCGACCGACTCAGCTATTTCGGTTTGAAGGTCGAACAGATGATCAACCTGGCGGGTAAATGATTCAGCCCAAATATGATCATCTTCTTCGACGCTGACCAGCTCAGCATGAAACCTGATTATATTGCCTTGTCTTTGCAGTGTACCTTCCAGTAAATAGTTTACGTTCAACTCCCCGGCTATTTCCCGGAGAGTAATTTCTGAATCCCTGAATTTTTCGGTGGATGTGCTTGCAGATACACGCAGATCATGGACTTTAGCCAGGTGATTCCTGATCTCTACCATCATGCCATTCGCCAGATAAATATTCGAAGAATCCCCAGTCATATTATCGAATGGCATTACGGCAATAGACCGATCCTGCTCTATTGTTGATAAGGGATAGAGCT
>CBDUCT010000523.1:0-2108 GCA_965365715.1 uncultured Cyclobacteriaceae bacterium
AACTGGCAGAGGGTAAATGTTCAATCGCAGGAATTGGATCTGGCTTATGATCATCCGAGTTTGTTTCGGCTCCCCCTGGATTTTGGTTTTGCTTTTAATCTTTATAAACAGGATACTACTTTTCTTAACAGGAAACTTGACTTAAATATTATTTATAATAACAATGCGAAAGGAAGGATTGGAATTAATTACCGGCGTGAAGTCTCCCGTTTACTTGAAACCGATACTACACGAATTACCCAAAGCCCAATTTATGCTGATTATAATTTAAACTATTATGGATTTCTGTATAGATATAATTCTCTGGACCATATAGTTTTCCCAACAAAGGGTTGGGAGATCAGTATAAATATGGATATCGGAAACAAGAATATTATTAAAAATGCTTTTATCGATGATGATTTCTATTCTGATATCCCGGACCAGGGATTGCAATGGATGACACAGTTCAGGATAAACAAATACTTTAATCTGCGATCCAAAAATATTTTTCTAACCAGGTTTTCAGGGGGCTATATGGATGGTGACCAGTTATTTTTAAATGACCTGTTCAGATTAGGTGGCTTGAATACTATCAGAGGATTTAACGAGATGTTCTTTTATGCTTCTCATTACTTCATCGGAACATTAGAGTACAGGTATTTGTTTGAGAATGAATCCCAATTGGTGGTATTTTTTGATGGATCCTATCTGGGATATGATATTAACAATGAATCGTTTAAGGATTATCCTATGGGAGCAGGAGCGGGGATCAGTATATCTACCGGTGCAGGTCTGCTCAATATTATATATGCAGTAGGAAAGTCGAATGATCAGGCCTTCAATGTGAGGTACTCAAAAATACATATTGGTTATACTGGAAGATTCTGATTTTAATTACAGCAATAAAAGGATCAGACCAATTATATAATTGGTTTACCATGTACACTAAAAATTGATTTCATATTTTTGTAAAATTAAAATAAATCAGGTGGAATATTTTCCTATAAAAAAACTGGCAACTTTTATCATTCTCATGCTCCTGTCCGGAATTTTTGAGATCTATGCCCAGATTGAAAGCTTTCATTATAAGATCGAGGATCTGAAGAATGAATGGAAGATCTATTCTGATGAGGAAAATGCCCTGGTCCCTTATATTGAAACAATCAATTCTAAATCCAAAAATGTTTATATAGCGATTTTCCCGGATAATTACAGGGAAAATGGCATTATGCTAAAGTTCAAGAGGAAAACGGCTTTGTTTATCAACAATAAACTTATTTACAATACGGATGAACCTGTTTCAATTGTTTTATCCATTGATAGTCTAGCGGGAATATATGGTCAGGGAAGATTGTTGTTTTCACTATATTCAGAGGAGGGCATCCATGATGTAGAATCAAGTATAATATCATACTCCAGTAAGAACCGGTCCCTGCTTGACAAAATGGATCATTTGTCAATTCTTCCAATGGACAGGGGACCCATATGGGATTTCATGAAAATCGGGATAATAATTATTCTGGTAATGTATGTGGTACTGATAAACATCGGCAGCCGGGTTTTCAATGATTATTATAATATTATCAATTCCTTTATCAGGGCAAGCACCGATGAATTCCTTAACAGGTCAAAGAAGATAACACGGATAGATCTTGTTTTCATAATAGTCCTGGCCTTTGTTATCTCCTTTTTTATAGTCATAGCGATTTATCAATTTGGACTCCGTGATAATAAAGACACCCTGTTAACGGTTGGAAGTTTGTTTGCGAAATGGTTCTGGATCTTACTTTTTGTCCTCGGCTGGTTCCTTTTGCGATTTATATTAATTTCCCTATCCAGTGATCTTTTCAAAATGCGGGAGATTGGGACAATACATACATTCGAGTATCTGAGGGTTACTAACTTTTATAGTTTGCTCTTTTTTTTGTTTCTGGTTCTGGCATTATTTGTTATACAGATTAACCTGGATTTGTTCGTATATATGTTAATATACAGTATAATAATTGTAGGTATTATGCGGGCTTTAATCCTGTATTTGAAATTTTTGAATTCTTCAAACTACACAAAATTATATTTATTTGCTTACCTTTGCAGTGCTGAATTATTACCTGTTATAGTAGGATTAA
>CBDUCT010000524.1:0-2097 GCA_965365715.1 uncultured Cyclobacteriaceae bacterium
GCCTTCTTTTTTTCCCTTTGTTTTTTAATAAAGCTATTTTGTGATCTTGACATATATAATATTTAAATAAAATGCTGGATATATCTGCTAACCCTGATCTCCAGTATATCAATTCTATTTTTAGAGAGAAATAAAATCCACAAAGAAATGCCTTATACTCATGGTGAGGCTAAATGCTGAGTGAGAATTACTACTATCCGTCCACAAAGATACGTAATAATCATGGATATATATTGATTTTAATGATTTATAGAGTTTTTCCGGTTTTTGTACCTACTCAATAGAGATAAATATTTGACAATTAAATGTATCCTGAATTTGTGATCTGGTTTCAAGAAAAACCAAAATAATTATTATCGGCAACTATCTTTTAAAAGAAATATGCAACCCTGATCTGCTATTGCGGTCTTTGCTTTAGATTGTGCCTGGTTGATCCTTGGTTATCCTATTTTACTTTTCGAATATTATTTCTTTAAAGTCATGATACAGCATTACATCAAGATCATTCTGCGCACATTACTAAAAAGCAAGACCTACACACTTCTTAATATAGCCGGGCTATCAACTGGGATGGTTGTATTCATACTGATCATGTTATATGTTAATTATGAGTACAGTGTGGACCAGTACCATCAAAACAAGGATAAAATTTATAGGATAGTCAAACAGGAAGAAGGAAATATGTACCTTGGGAAGAACCGTTTTGCAGTCACTATGGCCCCCCTGGGTCCTGCAGTAATGGAAGAATTTCCTGAGGTTAAATCTGCTGCGAGGATTGTACGTACCTGGAATGTGATAATTAAGCAGGATGATGAAACCAATTTGGAGCCTGTTATATACGGAATAGATCCTGAAAGCTTTGATATCTTTTCATTTTCTTTTTTACATGGAAACCCGGACACCTGTTTAAGGAAAAAGTATTCCGTAGTGATCTCCGAAAAAATAGCCAGGAAATATTTTGAAGATGAAAATCCGATTGGACAGGTGCTGTTATACAATGAAGAGGTGGAACTGGAGATTGAAGGTGTCATAAAAGATATGCCTCTAAATTCACATTTCAGAATGGAAATCATGCTGCCTTTTGAAACTTTACTTGAATTAACAAATCGGAAGGAGGATTTATTTAAATGGAATAATAGCTCTTATTATACTTATATTCTCTTGCAGGATAATGGTGATCCTGAAGTTCTGGAAGAGAAATTTCCTGCTTTAATGTCAAAACATTCAGCCGATGAACATATTATAGCGGGACATAGAACCCGGCTATACCTGGAAAAGTTTTCCAGGATTCATCTGCATTCTGATATTCACTTCGATATAGGTCCCACCGTTAACATCGACAGGTTATATATCTATTCCACAATAGCCATATTAATTTTATTAATTGCCTGTATAAATTATATGAATCTGGCTTCTGCAAGAGCTGCAACAAGGGCCAGGGAAGTTGGCATCAGAAAGGTTGCTGGTGCATATCGTCATAACCTGGTATTTCAGTTTCTTGGGGAATCTTTGTTTCTTTCATTCTTCTCCTTATTGGCTTCACTTTTATTAGTATCAATCATACTCCCGTATTTTAGACAGTTTGTTGAACTGAATCTTACATTGAACTTTCTGCATGAACCCAGATTACTGGTCGTATTATTGTCAGTATGTCTTATCGTGGGTGTGGTAGCTGGTAGTTATCCAGCTTTTACATTATCGGGTTATAAACCAATTTTAGTATTGAAAGGGTATTTTTCCAGAAGCCCGGGAGGATCAAGATTGAGAAAAGCACTGGTAATAATCCAGTTTACTGTTTCCAGCTGTTTAATAATTTCTGCTTTGATCATAACGCAGCAATTATCCTACATTCAAAAGAAGGATATGGGTTATGAAAGAAACCATATATTAACCTTCAGGCTTAAAGACAACGACATCCTGGATAAAATCCCTGTTCTAAAAGAAGAGCTTCAAAACCTGCCGGAGGTATTAAATGTTTCGGTTTCATCTAATTTACCAAATAATATATCAAGCTCTACTTATGTTATGTGGCCTGGAAAACCTGAAGATGTAACATGGATGATCTATACCGGTGAGGTAGATCACAATGTTGTGGAT
>CBDUCT010000525.1:0-2095 GCA_965365715.1 uncultured Cyclobacteriaceae bacterium
AGTATAGGCTCCACTAAGATCGGCTATCCTTCCTCCCGCCATGGCTGCTAAACCAGGATGTGAAAATGATATGCTCATGGAGCTGGCAGTGATATTGTTAATATTAAATTCAGAAACAGGTGCAACATTAGACAATACTACTATATCAATAGATGAACTATTAAAACTCCATGATGCGTTGCTTTGAGCATTAAAGAAATCCGGCATTCCGGATGAACTGAACGAAGTGGGATTATTATCGTCACTCGTATTGAAAGTCATGGTCGCGCCATTTAAAACGGTTGGATCAACACCCTGTGGAACAGTAGCACTTTCTATAGTCCAGGTGCCACTCATGGTTTGAGCTCTCTCTTGCTGAGGAGTTAATGGATCTTCTTTATCATCATCATTACAACTCGCAAAAAAAACAAATCCAGCTATCAGACCCATTGTTAAGAATAAAAATAACTTTTTCATGTTCAAAATTTTTTCTGGTTTAAACCACACTATTATTCTCTTAATATAATTAATTCCTGAATTATAACGAATTGTAACCCAATTTATTTATAATTCTCAATTTTAATAAAATCTTGTGCAAAGGTATATTCTTCCGGTGTATTTGAAGCAATTACCACCGTCTTATTTCCCAGGATTGTCGTTATCTCCTCATAATACCACTTTTTATTCTCCCTATCCAGGTTTGTTGTCGGTTCATCGAGCAATAATATTGGACTCGAGGAATAGATGCCCAGGGATAATTTCAGCCTTTGCTTCATACCCGATGAAAAATGTTTTACAAATTTTTTCTCATTCCCCTCCAACCTGCTTTTAGTAATAACCTCTTTGATATTCATCCCTTCTTTCAGGGATTTAAAGCTGAAATGAAAATTTAAAAATTCTGTCAATGTTAATTCCTCTACCAGTTCTGTATAGGGGGCAATAAAATCAATTGATTTATAAAACTCCTCTGGGCGTATGGGATTTTCTTCCAGCAAATATGATACTGAGCCTGAAGTGGGCAAGGTCCATCCGGAAATGATCAGCATTAATGTTGATTTACCCGACCCGTTTGGGCCAATAACGGCAAGAGGCAAACCTGTTGATATAGATTTATCTATACCTTTAAAAATCCACTCTTTATTATATTTTTTACTGGCTCCTTGAAGGATGATCTGCATGAGATCATACGTTATTGAATCCTTTCATAATTCCCCGGTCCGAGTTCCGGATGAAATTGATTATATCATCCCGCTCAGTGGATGGAGACATCTCCAGTTCCAATACATCCAGCGCTTTTGAATTATTAAGCCCTTTCAGGTATATCTGTCTGTAAATTTCCTGGATCTCATTAATTTTCTCATTGGTAAAACCCCTTCTTCTCAATCCTATTGAATTAATGCCGGTATAGCATAATGGTTCTCTTGCGGCCTTGGTATAGGGGGGAACGTCTTTTCTTACCAGGGAACCACCCGCGATCATTACATGACAACCAATTTTTACAAATTGATGAATTGAAGTTGATCCTCCAATAATAGCCCAGTCATCTACCTGAACATGTCCTGCCATCTGCACGCAATTGACGAGAATACACTGGTCACCGATAATACAATCATGTGCAACGTGAACGTAGGCCATCAACAAGCTGTTTTTACCAATGGTGGTCCTGTATCTTTCAACTGTTCCGCGGTTAATAGTAACATACTCGCGTATTACCGTATTATCCCCTATCTCTACAGTCGTGTCTTCCCCGGCAAACTTAAGATCCTGGGGAATAGAAGATATGGTGGCCCCGGGGAATATTTTGCAATTTTTCCCGATCCTTGCACCTTCCATGATCGTGACATGAGATCCAATCCATGTGCCCTCTTCAATGATCACATTCTTATGAATACAGGCAAATGGCTCAATTACTACATTGTCAGCGATTTGCGCTTCCGGGTGTATGTATGATAATGGCTGGTTCATTTGTTCTTCTTAACAATACTTGCTGACATTACTGATTCTGTAACTATGGTATTGCCAACAAATGCCTGTGATTTCATTCGGGCAATTCCCCTTCTAATAGGTTCCAGTAATTCACATTTCAAGATTAACTGATCACCGGGAAGTACCATCT
>CBDUCT010000526.1:0-2059 GCA_965365715.1 uncultured Cyclobacteriaceae bacterium
GTGTGCATGGACATTTTCCATTCAGAGCCGACTTTTGAATAAACTTTACACACACGACCTTTCCATTGGTTCTGGTTATTATCTATATTAAACCTTCCAAGAACCATTTCCCAATCCATCGGATCATGAGAGTTGGGAGTTTTTGGCCAGGGCCAAACCACGTCCGGATGAAAAATTGAAATTAATAACTTGACATCCTGGGAATCCCAGGCTTTCGTCTCCCTATTTACTATTTCAACTATTTCTAATTCTTCATTTGACATTTCTGTGGCGCACCTTATTTCTATTCGAATTTACAAACCTCAACCGATGTATAGATAACACATTTACGCTCTAGCGTAATTTTCCAAGGCCTCATTTAAAAGCCTAATTGATAAAATAGCCTTAAAGGGAATTCAAATCAAAAATAAATATACAGAAAATATCCCCATCTTTCATTCATTTAAATTAATCGCAGATTTAGAATAATTCAGAGATAAAGCCTAAATTAAGGGCTGAAAGATTTTTTTAACCTTAATTCCATATCATGAGGAGAACTATTCATTTATTTCTGGTTTTACTATTGATCACCTCGGTATCGTGCGAAGAAAAAGCAAAAATCCCCACAGTAGAAAAGAAAAAAATCATAGTTGGATATGTGCCCGGATTTCGGGGTACCCTGGATAGATTAGCTATTGATGCCAATAAACTTACCCATATCAATTATGCTTTTGTCAATGTACAGGACAGTATTGCCTGGCTTACCAATATTGAAACCGATACGATCAATTTTAGAATTTTAAACAAACTGAAAGACATAAACCCGGATCTTAAGATCCTTATTTCAATTGGCGGATGGTCCTGGAGCGGTAACTTTTCGGATGCCGTACTGACACCTAGTTCAAGGAAGAAATTTGCTAAAACCAGTGTTGATATAGTGGCGGATTATGATCTGGATGGTGTTGACATTGACTGGGAATATCCGAATCAGAGAGGTAATGATAATGTACACAGACCAGAGGACAAGCAGAATTATACGCTTATGTTCGAAGAGATCCGCAAGGAATTGGATAAGCTATCCGAAAAAACAGGGAGGAATTACGAATTAACCACGGCAGTGGGAGCTTCATACAGATATATAGAAAACACAGAAATGGATAAAGCTTCCAAATACCTGGATTATGTGAACTTGATGACCTATGATTTCTATGTATCCGGTGATACAGCAGGCCATCATTCGAATCTTTATCCACCTGAGGATTATGAAAAAGATGCCTCAGCGCATAAATCATTCATTGAATTTGTAGAAGCAGGGGTGCCTCCGGAGAAACTGGTAATGGGAATACCTTTTTATGGCAGGAGCTGGATCATGGAAAGCGCAGAAAAGCATGGCATCAATATGCCCGTTGCAGATAGGGCCCGGGGAGGAGGATATACCTACATTAAGGATAGTCTTGTTAACCAGAATGGATTTGTCAGGCATTGGGATGAGAACGCAAAAGCACCTTACCTTTTCAATGAGGAGACCAACCAGCTGGTGGTATATGATGATGAGGAATCGGTGAAGCTAAAATGTGAATATGTTATAGAAAACAATATGGGTGGGGTAATGTTCTGGCAGTATGCAAGCGATCCAGCCGAATATTTATTGGATGCCATTAATGCAAATCTGTATAGATGAAGGAAATTATTAAAAATATGGGTAAATTGTTACCTATGGGAAAGCTTGAAAAGTTTTCTTCGCATGTGCTAAAAAGAAACGTATTGTAAAATAAAACAAAAACAGAAATCATGAAACGTCGGGATTTTATTCAAAAAAGTGCCGGGCTTGCAGCTGGCACAGTGTTAATAGGTTCAGGGACTTCCAAATTATTCGGCCTTACGAATTCAGGCAGATATGGAAGTATGGCTGCCATTGAAACAGTAACCCTCAATAATGGCGTAAAAATGCCCATTCTCGGATTCGGGACTCTGTATCTTAATGATGATCTTGGTGTTCAATGTGTATCTGAGGCCATTTCACTGGGATATCGTCTGATCGATACAGCTAAGGTCTATGAAAATGAAGAAGCTGTCGGAG
>CBDUCT010000527.1:0-2055 GCA_965365715.1 uncultured Cyclobacteriaceae bacterium
ATATCCATCAGGGACTTACCCTGGTCTTTAGCCCAGGCTGTCATTTCAGCAATAACCATACAGGAAGCAATGGCATCCTTATCACGAACAAAATCACCGATCATATAGCCATAACTTTCCTCTCCCCCGCCGATAAACTGCTTTTGTCCTTCCAGCTTTCTTATCACTTCTGCAATGTATTTAAAACCGGTCAGGGTATCAAAATATTCAACCTGATACTTTTCAGCTATCCGGTGTATGATATCCGTAGTAACAATGGTCTTAACAATGAACTGATCCCCATCAAGCTTATTATTTTCTTTCCAGCGCCGGATCAGATAGTAGACAATCAAAGAGCCGGTCTGGTTGCCATTAAGTAATTGAAATTTCCCGTGGTGAATTTTAACTGCTATTCCTACCCGGTCAGCATCAGGATCAGTGGCCATAACTATATCAGCATTCAGCTTTTCAGCTTCCTTTAAAGCAAGGCTCATCGCTTCAGACTCTTCCGGATTTGGGTATACTACAGTGGGGAATGTCCCATCGGGTTCAGCTTGTTCTTTAACAATATGCACATTTTTAAAGCCAATTTTATCCAGTATTTTAGGAACCAAAGTTATCCCGGTCCCGTGGATCGGGCTGAACACGATCTTCAGATCATGCTGGTTCCTGATCGCTTCAGGCGAAAGCACCAGTTGTGAGATCTTATCCAGGTAAGCATTATCCACTTCCTCACCAATATACATGATCTTTGACTCATCCCGGTTGAATTTGATCATATCAAAATCTGTGATCTTAGCCACTTCCTTAATAACATTCACATCATGGGGCGGGACCATCTGCGCGCCGTCATTCCAGTACGCCTTATACCCATTATATTCCTTTGGATTGTGCGATGCAGTTAATACTACCCCGCTCTGGCATCCAAAATGTCTTATGGCAAAAGACAATTCCGGAGTCGGCCTTAATTCTATAAAAAAATAGACTTTAATTCCATTAGCCGAAAAGATCGAAGCAGTCGTTTCCGCAAAAAAATCACTTTTGATCCTGGAATCATGGGCTATAGCCACACTGATTTCCTGCTCTGGGTAACAGGCGTTCAGGTAGTTGGCCAAACCTTGAGTAGCTGCACCAATTGTATACTTATTCATCCTGCTTGAACCTATACCAATAATTCCCCGTAATCCCCCTGTACCAAACTCCAGGTCTTTATAGAAAGAATCTATGAGTTCAGTTTTGTCATCACTTTCAAGCATTTGAACAATTTCGTCTTTTGCATCCTGATCAATATTACTGTTCAACCATTTGTTTGCTTTTTCTTTGATGGCTTTATCCATTTTTTTTCTTAAATTATGTAATCAAATGAGGCTTGGAATTTAAAATTCTTAAAAATCAATGTTTGAAATTTAGGATAAAAATATCTAAAATTTCAGTACAGGGGATGAAATCTGGAATTTTTCTTTGCTTGTCGAAACAAGAATTCTAATTTTATGCAAATTCGAAATATCATGGCTATAAATATAGAAAAACTGAATGATGATCTTGTAAACCTCGTTCTGAAGAAGAATGAACTGAGCCGGCTTGATTACAGTAATCCTGAATATGATACGGTTGAAGAAGAACTACATGACCTGGAAGATGAGTTTCTGAAAGTTCATGGGAAAGAAATGGAAGAGGTTTTCAAAACCATCCATGAAGAATTCTGCCCTGACAATGAAGTACTATTGCCTATCGCCTACCTCGCTAAGAAATATAAGGTTAAGAAAAGCAACAGCGGTGATGTGGAATTTTCAGTTTCCGCGGATGAAGGTGTCATAGTAGATGTTGATAATTATTCCGATAAACTCACCCGTCTTGTACTTGTACCTAATCCTTCGAGGATACTCCTGCAGATTGACAGTTCACATAGTGAAGAGGTCTGGAAGTTGGACTGAGCGTGCGTACCTCTCAGCGATCTTCTCATTTATGATTTTTTCAGGCCAAGAGATTTTCATAAGAAATCAGGTATTAACTAGTCAACATTCTGGCAATAATCTATTGCCTATTTATAACCAATTTTCTTCCTAACCTTATCCA
>CBDUCT010000528.1:0-2025 GCA_965365715.1 uncultured Cyclobacteriaceae bacterium
AAAAAGGAGGCATGAGTGATTTTGTTCAGCTATTCAGTTTGATTGCCGCGTTCATCATCATCATCGCCTGCATCAATTTTATGAATTTATCGACTGCCCGATCAGAAAAAAGAGCTAAGGAAGTTGGTATTAGAAAAAGTGTAGGTTCCAATAAGTACCATCTTGTCCTTCAGTTTTTGGCAGAGTCAGTGATTATTTCATTTGCGGCATTCATATTCGCCATAATATTAGCCCAACTAATCCTGCCTATTTATAACAATCTTGTTGATAAAAGCCTTTTCATAGATTTTTTCTCCTTGGAATTCTGGGGATTCTCAATCCTGATGATCCTATTAACAGGGCTCCTGGCTGGAAGTTACCCGGCATTTTACTTATCTTCATTTAAACCAGTTAAGGTATTGAAAGGAAAGCTTCAGGAGGGAAAACAGGCAAGTTTGCCAAGAAAGATCCTGGTAATTCTACAATTTGGATTTTCCATCCTCCTGATCATGGGCACAATTGTTATTTATAATCAGATTCAGCTTGTAAAAAACCGGGAGCTGGGGTATAACCAAAATAATCTGATTGCAGTAGAAAGGAACGAAGAACTGGACAAGAACTATCAGGTATTAAAAAATGAACTCTTGCAATCTGGTGCAGTAGAAGGCGTTACTGTTTCAAACAGCCCTATTACACAGATCAATTCGAATAATTTTCTGGGATGGCCAGGGAAGCCGGAAGAACAGAGGGTGCTTTTCACCACAATAACCACAGAATATGATTATGCACACACCATGGGTATTAAAATACTTCACGGAAGAGATTTTTCACCTGATTTTCCAAGTGATTCTAATGCCATTCTTATCAACAAAGCTGCTCTTGACCTCATGAACCTGGAAGATCCCATTGGAACGGAATTAGATCTATGGAGTGAGAAAAGAACCCTCATCGGAGTGCTTGACAATGTTCTAATGGGTTCTCCCTACATGGAAGTTAAGCCACTTTTTGCCATAATCGACGACTGGGATGGTTATATTACCATTAGATTGAAGGAAACAAATGATATAAAAAGTTCATTAAATATAGTAAAGGGCCTATTTGAGAAATATAACGCTGCCTATCCCTTTGAATATAGTTTTGCCGATATAGAATTTGATAAAAAATTCAAATCCATCAACATGACAAGTAGCCTCTCAAATATTTTTGCAACCCTTGCCATTGTTATCACTGGTCTTGGTCTGTTTGGTTTGGCAGCATACACTGCAGAACAAAGGACCAAAGAAATAGGCATAAGAAAAGTAATGGGAGCATCGGTATTTAATATCGTTCGACTGATGACCAGTGATTTCTCGAGGCTGGTTATAATATCCTATATCATTTCTGCGCCGATCTCCTGGTGGTTGCTGAATTGGTATCTGGAAAGATATCCTATTCATACAAAGATCAGCTTCTGGATATTCCTTGCCACCGGTATTTTTGCCCTGGCTTTTGCACTTCTGATCGTTACTTCACAGACATTGAAGGCGGCTCATGCGAATCCGGTTAATTCATTAAGGAGCGAATGATTGATGATATGAGACAAAAAAACCACCTGCTTGATTTAAACAGGTGGCTTAATAGTAATCATTTCAAGATTACCGATCAATTATTTTTCAGGCAGCAGGTTATAAATATTAATTGGCGCTAACAACATGTACAATCCTGTAAACAACGCTTGCCCTTGGGTTGCCTTCCGCCTCTCCTATTTTCGTCATATCTGGGAGTTCGAGATCACCTGACCAGGTTTGATTTACAGCATCATGTAAACTGGGATATATATCGTATGAAATTGTATTATATTTGATATTTTCCCCCGTCGGAGATAATATTCTTGCATTCCCCCAGGCTGTCTGACTGGTTTTACCTTCGTCCATGGCCTTCTTAATAAAGGGTACCCACACTTCTTTCTCCGCGGCAATGAGCCCGGCAGGATCGTCGGCATTGTGATATACCATTGTGATATATCTGAAATGATCATCCGGATTGGCACCTTCAACTTCAGTCCAT
>CBDUCT010000529.1:0-1924 GCA_965365715.1 uncultured Cyclobacteriaceae bacterium
TTAAAATATTTGATAATACCTGACACTGGGTTGCGGTTGACATGTACATTCACAGGAGACATAAAAATGGAAACCTGAAGCCTTTCCTCTTTCAAAAATTCCGGTTCAAATACCTTCTCAATCACTACTACTTTGCCATCGGCAGGTGCCAGGATATGCTTGTCATTGAATGGGACATTAATGTTGGGATTTCTGAAAAACTGTAACACGAAAAAGAAAAGCAGGAGACTTGCGGATATAATAAAATACCGTAGCACCATTTCCTCAAGGAAAAAATGCCTGATCAGGAGGTTAAGAACAAGCAAAAATAAAATCAGAAATACGAGAATCTTAAAACCTTCTTTATGTATACTCATGAAAATACCTTTCTTTAAAATCCGCCGCGATGGCTGTATGCCTTGGCTATCTTGTCAATGGCAACCATATAAGCTGCTATCCTCAAAGAAACATCATATTTTGTAGAAATATCATAAACCGTGTTGAAAGAACTTTTCATGATTCTGTCAGATCTCCTTCTTACACGTTCTTTAGTCCATTTATAACCCAGGCGGTTCTGTACCCATTCGAAGTAGGATACAGTGACCCCACCGGCATTAGCAAGTATATCCGGAACAACCATGATTCCTTTATTTGCTATGATCTCATCCGCTTTGGCTGCAGTAGGACCGTTGGCACCTTCCACAATGAGCTTAGCATCAATTTTATCGGCATTTTTCAGTGTGATCACGTCTTCCATAGCTGCCGGGACAAGAACATCTGTCTTTATTTCCAGGATTTCTTCTCCATCGATTTTATCTGCTTCAGTATATCCGTCAAGTATGCCGCGGTTGTTACTTGCATATTGAATGGCTTTTTCAATATCTATTCCTTTTTCATTAATATAGGCACCACTGATATCTGATATGGCAATCACCTTGGAGCCCCTTTCTTCCATAAGTAAGGCTGCGTGGGATCCTACATTCCCAAATCCCTGAATCACACACTTACTATTGTAAGGATTTATCTTGAGTTTCTCCATAGCTGATAAGGCGGAAATCATAACCCCCCGGCCTGTAGCTGCTATTCTTCCAAGTGACCCACCAAGGATGAGCGGTTTGCCGGTTACTACACCTGATACTGTTACACCGTGATATCTTGAGTACTGGTCCATCATCCAGGCCATCTCCCTCTGCCCTGTCCCCATATCCGGGGCCGGAATATCACGGTCCGGACCCAGAACACCGGACATTGCCGTCGTATATGCCCTGGTCAGTCTTTCAATTTCTCCGGAGGACATTTCCAGAGGATTGCATTTTATGCCTCCTTTTGCACCTCCAAACGGAATATCGACAACCGCACATTTCCAGGTCATCCATGCAGCAAGTGCTTTTACTTCATCAATGTTGACATGGTTATCATACCGGATGCCACCCTTTGAAGGACCCAGTATATTGGAATGGATCACCCTGAAACCCTCAAACACTTTTACCGATCCGTCATCCATGGTTATCGGAATGCTGACAATTACCTGTTTGTCAGGTGATTTCAGAACATTATATATTTCTTCATTTAATCCCAGTTTTTCAGCTGCTATACTGAATCGAAACATCATGGATTCGAAAGGATTCTCTTTATCTTTAATGGGTGCAGGTTCAATATAAGACATAGCAAATCAAAAATTTAATAGCCTAAATCGGAACTAAAATTACGGAATTGTTAAAAATAATATACTTTTTTTATGATTATTTATTCATTTAGAAAATAAATATTTTCAGCAGGAATACAATAAAGGGAATGGAAATGAGCAGGCCGTCGAAACGGTCCAGAAATCCTCCATGTCCCGGTAAACTGGATCCGGAATCTTTAATCTCTATACTCCGTTTGAATAATGATTCCACCAGATCTCCATATGTACCCGCTACTACCATAATTACTGCCACCATGT
>CBDUCT010000530.1:0-1909 GCA_965365715.1 uncultured Cyclobacteriaceae bacterium
TTTACTTCCTTTCTTTACGATATGCAGCCTGGTCCCGGTACGGATATAGGTGGTATCGTTGGTTGTAGCCCACTTTCCTCTGAAGCTCTCCTTGATGATCTTGATCTTACGTTTTTTCCCCCTGGCATCCATGAGCTGGATAACAGTTCCCTTTTTTAATTTTTTATACCAGGATTTTTCCACTGGAAGATAGGGTGTTTTAATATCCTCAGGTGGCTGATCAGGGGGAGCGATCCAGAACCTAATGGGATTTACAACGATACCATAATCATTTTTCTCTGGTTTTAAACGTATCACTTTGGGGCCTGTTCGCATATGACCTGTCCGGAACTTTGGGCCGCTGAGGTCCATACAGATCCGGCATTCTTTTCCTGTCTCCTGTTTGGCCCTTTGAATATTATCGACCATCATCTTCCACTCTTCCTTCGTGTCGTGTGCGCAATTGATCCTGAAACAATTAATATTTGCCTTCAGAAGTCCGAGTACGAGATCATAATCATACGCGGCATCACTGGGCAATGTGACCATTATTCTTGTGATCCGGTCTGCAATTTCAGGACCAAGTAGGGAAGTAGTATTTATTTTCTGGAAATTGTATCCTTCCCTGAATTTCTCTTTCGTAATGTTTTGAAAGTCACTTTTCGGGAAAAGAATTTTCCGGATGTTATTTATAACTGCCTCTATACTGCTTTTAATGTGGCGTTCATCCTTGGTGAGCTGTGAAATGCCGAAGGATTCAAGTGTTTCTTTTATCCTGTCAAAATCGAGCTGTCGGAATGCAAGATATAATATAAGGTTTTGAGCAGAAAGTTTATAAGCAGGATGAATCTTGTCCAGATCATCGGCATAAGTTAAAGTAAGTTTTTCAGCTGTGGTTAATACATCCTCCAGCTTGACGATTATTTCTTCTAATTGTTTTTGGCCTGGCGACATTTAAGGTTTTTAATTCTTGGTACTTATGCAATATAGTTAAATCATGTTATTTAAGTATTAATTAAGATGATGGTTTAATAACAAATCATTAACTTTTATTTGAATGGGGAATCTTTTTCTTTGGCCATATGTTCATATACCTTTTTATCCATCCACCCGGGCATCCATTTATTCAGAAAGACCACCAGCTTACCCTGTGAAGTAAGTACAATATCCCGTTTCTTCCTTTTTATGCCCTTAAAAATACTATCTGCCACCTTTTCAGAACTCATCATTTTATCCTCATCGCGGGGTGATTCCCCCTGTTCCATGCCATCTTTGTTCAGAGCAGCATTCCTGATATTAGTACCTGTAAATCCGGGGCTGACTACAAGAACATGTACCCCCAGGTTCATCACTTCCGTCCTCAAAGCTTCGAAAAAACCTTCCATAGCATATTTAGAGGCCGAATAAGCTGATCTGGCGGGTGTCCCCCGGTGGCCGTTTATAGAAGATACGCCAACAATGGTACCTTTGGATTCAATAATATGTGGCAATGCGTATTTGGTCGCGTATACCGCCCCGTAAAAATTTATATCCATTACTTTTTTAAATACATCGAGGTCGGAATCGTTGAAAAGGGCCCGCATCGATATCCCCGCATTATTGATCAATACATCAATCTTTCCATATTTTTTTATGGTTTCTTCAATCAGTTTGATATTCTCCTTTTCATCACTTACATCCATAATATAACCGGTATGCTCCACACCTATATCCGACAGGCTCTTTTTTACCTCTTCCAGTCTATCTTTACTTCTTCCGGTAAAAACTACAATAGCACCTTCTTTACCTAATTTTTCAGCACAAGCCCTTCCAATTCCAGATGTGGCACCTGTTATTATAACTACTTTATCCTGCATGATCACGTTAAAAAATTTATCTGACTAAAATTATATAATTTATGAATAAATACCGCATATGCTTTAATTCATAT
>CBDUCT010000531.1:0-1895 GCA_965365715.1 uncultured Cyclobacteriaceae bacterium
CCTGTTGAAGTCAGACGAAAAGTTACTTACAGTGAGGCTGAGCCTGTATTTCCTGTCTTTCTAACTGCTTCCGACATGCTGAATTTCGTTGCGCAGACCAGGAAATATAAGCAGGAAAAGGTGAATGATTTAATGGATTATTTTGGTGTGAGTTCTTTTAAACAACAGGCCATTGGAGGATATTCAGCAGGAATGCTAAAGAAACTTTCCTTATGCATAGCCTTTTGTGGGGAAATCTCATGGATTTTATTAGATGAGCCGTTTGCTTTCATAGATCAGGAAACTGAGAAAAACCTTATTCAGTTCATTGAGGGAAAAGTCAATCAGGGAGTTAATTTCATAATCACTTCCCATCATGAACTGGCCCGGGAAGATCTTGATTTTACAAATGTTTATGTTATCAGAGACCATAAGTTACAGATTGAAAAATGACCAGGTTTCTTATACAATCGTGGGTATATCCATTTTATAAAGCATATTCCGGATTTTTATTTGTTGTTTTTTTGCTGGCTGCCGGTCTGCTGAAAGGTGAAGAGCATGTAGCCATTGCCAGGTTTTTTACAAGCGATGCCTTAAATCTTATCTATCCATATATTACCCTAATTGCTTATGAAGGCCTTACTCTTCGCTTCAGTATACCCTGGATATCTCATCACAGGAACCGGATCTTACAGGATCTATTATTTGTTGGTACTAGACAACGAATAGGTCACCTAATTATAGTCATTCTTTACCTGCAAGTTCCGGTGTTGTTATATTCTTTCTTTTTATTAATCATAGCTCTGACAACCGGGAATTTTATTGCAGGGTTGATCATCCTCCTATTTACACTTATTAGAATTCTCTTTTATTCACTCTTATTGAACCGATATATAATTCATCCTCGAGAAAAAAGATACCAGCAGTTAATCCGATTGAATCTTCCAGAATATCTTAATTTTCCGGTAATCCTGTTTCCCTTACGACATTTTTTTTCAAGGAACTTTTTAAGTCTGCTTCTCAGTAAACTCCTGTCAATCGGGCTTTTATTGATATTTATATTACTTGTTGGTACCATAGATAATTATGACCGTTTTGCTGCCGTTGTACTACCTCTCACCTTTATATCAAATGCTTTTATTGCTTATGGATTATTCAGGTTTTTGAATATCGAGCTAAACGTATTCAGAAATTTACCTTTACGCCCGGCAATTGTTCTGTTTCAGGTTTTAGTTGTTATGATCATTTTGTGCCTGCCCGAGATCACTATTATATACAGAAATTTCTATGATATAATCCCTGTTGGCAGCCTTGGTATTCATATTATTAATGGGTTATCCATTTTACTATTTCAATATGCTGCCCAGGTATATTTTAATATTGATCTACAGAAATTTATTATTCGATTATTCTGGGGAAGTATAATCCTCGTTTTGATTCTCCTGTTTGATTTTCCTTCAGCTCTTATGTTTATAATATTTTGCGCCTTATCATTTTATTTATATAGAAAGGGATATTATACCTTTGAGACTGTTTTTGATCAGAAAAAATAATAACTATGCAGCCTACGAAAAGAACTAAAGTAAAGCGTGTACCTTCCAGGGGACATTATGATACCCAAACCATCTATTCCATACTGGATGATCATTTCTTATGTCATATCAGTTTTGTTCATGACGATCATCCGGTCGTGGTTCCCACATTGTGTGGCCGGAATGAAAACAGGTTATACATTCATGGAGCTACCACAAGTCGCTTGTTAAAGACACTTCAGGAAGGCATTGAGATTTCCCTGGCTGTTACCCATGTTGATGGTTTGGTTCTGGCCCGGTCGGCCTTCCACCATTCCATGAATTACCGTTCTGTTGTTCTTTTCGGTACGGCTGAACAGGTTACAGATTCCGGGGAAAAAATGA
>CBDUCT010000532.1:0-1871 GCA_965365715.1 uncultured Cyclobacteriaceae bacterium
TCAAAGTAGTCCCGGCAAATATATCTTAAAGGCTTATACCAGGTATATGATGAATTTTGATCCTGCTTTTCTTTACAGAAAGCCGATACGTGTTATTTCTAACAGCCAGAATATTGTTGAAGGATCTGACGGTATGACACTGACCAATGATACGACTGGGAGCACAAATGCTAAACCCATAAAGCTGGAATTTTTTCCGGAGGGAGGCAACCTAGTCGCCGGGATCCAGAATTTTATAGCTTTTAAAAGCACTATTGACGGAAAAAAAGGATTAAAAACAAGTGGGGTTATAAAAAATGAAAAGGGGGAGGAGGTGCTTGAATTCAAGACCAGAAAATTTGGAATGGGACAGTTTACTTTCACTCCTGAGCACGGCGAGCGGTATTTTGCACATTTCAATCATGGAGGGAAAGCCTATGTTACTGAACTCCCTGAAGCCCTGGAGGAGGGTTTCGCTATGCATATAAAACTTAGTGGTGATAAGTTATATATATGGGTTCGGAATAATATGGGCATAAAGATGGATAATTCTTTTGTAATTGGACAATTCAGAGGATTCCCGTTCATTACAATCAATGCTGAACCTGACCATGACTTTATCTATTCGGTGTTTAGTATAAAAGACATACCCAATGGGATTATTCAATTTACCTTTTTTGATGCACAGGGAATACCGCATTGTGAGAGACTGGTGTATTCAGAGAATGAAAATGAGAAAGTTAATTTTTCAGTGGAAACTTCAAAAGAAAGATATAGACGACGTGAGAAAATTGACTTCAACCTGCATTGTGAAGATCCCGACGGGGGATATCCATTGACCAATATCTCTGTTTCAATAGTTAATGATTCGATTTTTTCAAAAAACAGGAATAATGGGGATATAGCCAGCTATTTTAACCTGGAATCAGACCTGAGGGGATATATTGAAGATCCGGGTTATTATTTCAATCCTGAAAACAGCGACCGCCTGGAATTGCTGGATAATTTAATGCTGACCCATGGTTGGAGAAGATTTGTATGGAAGGAAGTTCTGGATGAGGAAAACATTGTACTGGATTACAATCCTGAGCTTGGATTTGATTTTGGAGGAAATGTCTTTGAGAATCTGAAACTGACCAAACCTGCGGTGGGGAAAGTAAGACTGTTTATTTATGAGGGTCAGTTCTATTTCAACGAGATTGAAACGAATGAGAACGGATACTTTCAGTTTAGCGGGATTGATATTTATGATACAACACAAATTGTAATGCAGGCCTGGAAAGACTCCGGACAAGAAGTTAAAAAGAAGAAAAAAAAGAGATCTGATGAATTGCGTAATAAACTGGCTATAAAACTGGAGCCAAAACCTTATGCTTCTCTGGATCCTGCTTTGTGGCCTGAGCTTTCAGGCGAAGAACGTATTGATTTTGAGGATTATTATGAGTTAAATGAACTGATTTTTAGTATTGATTCATCCTTCGACGGTAGAACCATTGTTTTAAATGAGATTTTAGTAGAAGATGAGAGAATTGATATGGATGATCCTTTCTACCGGCCGGGTAAATTGCATGGGCAGCCCGTAAGAAGGATTGTGATGGATTCAATTCCGGTGTCTGAACAGGGATTGTTATTTTTTGATCTAGTCCAGAAATACTATCGGAATGTTACTTATAGGGGATCCCCGCCTGATATAGAAGTGATTATCCGGGGCCAAAGGAGCTTACTGGGAAGTAGTAACGCTTTGATATTCCTGGATGGCATAGAGGTGACCAGTGATTTTATGTATTTTTTCCCAACATCTGAAATTGATTTTATTGATGTTTTATCTTCAGTTGGTGCTTCCATATATGGATCAGGTTCGATGGGTGGGGCTATAGTGGCCTTTACGCGGG
>CBDUCT010000533.1:0-1841 GCA_965365715.1 uncultured Cyclobacteriaceae bacterium
ATCCGGGTAATTATTCCATGAGGATCCATGATTTATTTGCTCCAATTGGAAAGGGTCAACGGGGCATGATCGTCGCACAGCCATATACCGGTAAAACTGTATTATTGAAGCAGATCGCCAATGCCATTGCCGAGAATCATCCGGAAATATATCTAATGATTCTTTTAATTGATGAGAGACCTGAGGAAGTTACCGATATGGCACGTTCAGTTAAGGCGGAGGGAGTTTCATCGACTTTTGATGAACAAGCCGAAAGACATGTAAAAGTTGCGGGGATTGTTTTGGAAAAAGCTAAAAGAATGGTAGAATGTGGACATGATGTTGTTATTCTACTGGATTCCATCACCCGACTCGCACGGGCACACAACACCGTGGTTCCGTCTTCAGGCAAGATCCTTTCCGGTGGTGTTGATGCGAATGCACTGCACAAACCAAAAAGATTTTTTGGCGCCGCAAGAAATGTTGAAAATGGGGGGTCATTGACCATTATCGCAACCGCTTTAATTGAAACCGGTTCAAAAATGGATGAAGTTATCTTCGAAGAATTCAAGGGCACAGGTAATATGGAATTACAATTGGATCGCAAATTATCTAACAAGCGGATATTCCCTGCGCTTGATGTTCCTGCTTCCGGTACCAGGAGAGAAGATCTGTTACTTGATAAAGAAACACTTCAGAGAATCTGGATCCTGCGTAAATTTATGTCCGATATGAATTCAAACGAAGCCATTGAATTCCTCATTGAAAGAATGAAAGGGACAAGAAACAACGAAGAATTCCTTTTAACAATGAATAGTTAAGAACTAACATTTAACATACAGATCCCGCTTCAATAAACTTATAGTATGAAGTGGGATTTTTTATTTTCTACCGTATACAAATTCTTGGAGATATTTATATCTGGGGGTTAATTTACCATTTTCTGTTATGGTAGCCCGGCCAATCATTTCATCTTCATCTCCATAAACCATATTTGGAAAAATCTTTTCTATTAAAGCCCGGCCAAAGGAGTTGGATGCTTCCCTTGGAAGTTCGTTCGGCAGATTGTCAACTGCCATCACTGTTATGTTTCCATCATCAGAGAAAGGGGCTTGTTCACAGGATTCAACAGGATCAAAATCATAAAAAGGATCTTCAATTGTACTGGTTCTTAACGTAGAGGGTATAGGCCCGTTAATATCACAGGAGATATCGGCAATTATCTTGATACTGAAATCATCCCGTAACATATCTGCAATACTAAAAAACCGATCTGCTCCCTGGTTCCAGAATGTCCCGTTTATAAAGATATCAGCCTTTCTGGCAAACCGGATAAAGTCAGACTTATAAAAATGCGGTGATCTGTGAAATTCTTCCCGGTCAAAATCGCCGTCATCGAACCGTCTATAATAATCCCTGGAATGTAACTGTGTAAAAACCGGATCTTTCAGCTCGTGGTTCATAAAATCATACACCGTAACTTCCTTAATCCCCATGTTTTCAAGTACTTCTCTGGCACCATGACCAACACTCCCATGCCCGGTCAGGACAACCTTTAAAGGAGGCAACTGCATCTTTTTGTATTCATTTTTCAATTCGATATAGCTACTGCATTGATACGCTGGTTTAATATCAAACAAATTAAACTTTTTGCCATATCCTAAAATACTATTATAAGCACCCACTATTCCAGCAAACCGACCAAAGGCAATAACCCGTTTCCCTAACTTATCTGTCAGGCATTCATATTCTATCAGCTTAATATTATTATCCAGGATAGCGCGTAGCAGTTTCCTGTTATACGATTGTTTTTTAATGGTGTGTGAAAAAAACATATAGGTTTTCTCTGGTAGCAGATCACG
>CBDUCT010000534.1:0-1828 GCA_965365715.1 uncultured Cyclobacteriaceae bacterium
ATACGAGATTCCGAAACGTGACTGGAGTGCAGACGTGTGCTCTTCCGATCTTCATTAGCTGTGGAAGTTTTTCATAATTTCACCCTGATGCATGATGATATTATGGATAAGGCTCCGATACGGCGAAATAAACCTACAGTGCACACTAAATGGAATGAAAATATTGCAATCTTATCAGGAGATGTAATGCTGGTCAGGGTTTATGATCTGCTATTGGAGGTTGAGGATTCTATTGTAAAGGAAGTTATCTCAAAATTCAATAACTGTGCCGCTGCCGTATGTGAGGGACAGCAAATGGATATGGATTTTGAGAGCTCCGACCAAGTGGGAGTTGATGAATACCTTGAAATGATCAAGCTGAAGACAGCGGTACTCCTTGGATATAGCCTGGAACAGGGTGGATTGATCGGTGGGGCAAGTGAGGAAGATCAAGCCAATTTAAAACAGTTCGGCATCAATATGGGCATAGGATTCCAACTTATGGATGACCTTCTGGATGTTTATGCCGACAAAGAAGTATTTGGCAAGCAGGTCGGCGGGGATATCATCGCCAACAAAAAAACCTTTCTACTTATCAAGGCCCTGGAGTTAGCCCAGGGAGAAGAAAAAAAAGAATTGGAGAGATGGATTTCAATAAAGGATTTTGATCCAGTAAAGAAGGTCAGTAAAGTCACATCCATTTATAATACACTTAATATTGAGCAATTAACCAAAACACAGATCAATTACTATTTTAACCTAGGGCTGGAATCATTCAATAAAATTGATATAGAAAGTGATCGAAGAAAAGATCTTTTATCAATAAGTTCCTTCCTCATGAACAGAGAGAAATAGATAGATGAGTATAAGTATAGTATTAATAGCAGTTTCAGTCATAGCAAGCCTTTATGCCTGGAAAAACCCCGATAAGTATAATCTATGGATGATGAATCCATATGCAGTAATTCATAAAAAGCAATATTTCAGATTAATCACTTCAGGATTTATTCATGCCGGTTATGTGCATCTATTATTTAATATGATCACATTGTATTTCTTTGGTGATGTAATTGAGCAGATCTTCAGATATTACTACGGAAGTTCCGGGATCTTTTATTTCCTGCTATTATACTTCCTAGGAATGCTGGTAGCTGATATACCAACTCTTATCAAGTATAAGGATAATCCCAATTATAACAGCCTGGGTGCATCAGGAGCTGTAAGTGCGGTTCTTTTTGCCAGTATATTATTTAATCCGACAGCTAAGGTCTGTATTTTCCTTCCCCTTCTTTGTATCCCCGGTTTTATTTTCGGAATACTATTCCTCATCTATTCCTATTATCAGGGCCGGAAAATGTCTGACAACATCAACCATGACGCCCATTTTTATGGGGCCGTGTTCGGAATTATATTTGGTATAGTCCTGGAACCTGGTGTAGTTATTAGTTTTTTCGACCAGATCCTGAATTATAAGATCTTTTAAATATGACCTTCTTTACTGGGCATTAAAGATCCCATAATAATCCAGGAACGAAGTCTCAATCTCTGTTGCCAGTTCATCCTGCCCGTGTTGTTTCAGCATTCGCGATAACAGGCTTAAAATGGTCATATGTTTTTGCACCTCATTCGCAGGGGAGCTATCCATATTTACATAATATTCAAGATACCCGATTGAACTTTTTCCTAATTTCTCAGCAATATCGACAGCTTTCTCGTTTTCATCTAACTGAAACAATAAAGAAGCGGTCTGAACATTGGAATAATCGTACCTGAGAGATTTGTTGGGCATAACTTCAAGAGAACGGTTTAAAACCTCGCGGGCCTTTTCCATTTCATTTTTAGCGATTAA
>CBDUCT010000535.1:0-1816 GCA_965365715.1 uncultured Cyclobacteriaceae bacterium
TGGATAGATGTAGGGAAATTTCTTGGCGCGAAAATAGAAAGAGCGAGCTTCATGCACAAATCTTTTGAAGAAGGCATGAAATCAATGAAGTCATTAATTGATTACTCAAACAGCCAGGGCATGATCCTGCTTGCAGAAAATCATTTTGACCTGTTATCTATCCCGGAAAATCATTTGGAACTGGCACAGAATATGGAAGGACAAGGATTTGGACTTCTTGCAGATTTCGGTAATTATCCGGAAAATATCGATCGATACGAGGCTTTAAAAATGATCGCACCCTATACCCTCCTGGTTTCAGCCAAAACTCATGCATATGATGAGGATTATAATCATATATCTTTTGACTTTGACAAATGCGTTCAAATCATGGAACAGGGAGGTTTCAAGGGCATTTATTCCCTCGAGCAGTGGGAGAATGGCCCACTTAACTACGATTTTGAGAAAATTGTGGATTGGATGATTGAACATGTATCAGCGATCATAGGTTGAATAATGGATTTATTCATACTGGTTATTTAACTTGAACAATAAAAGATCAGAAATGGAAATAATGGATTTAGTTAATGCATGGTTTGAAAGATGGGAGAACGGAGAATTTATGGATTTACCTATATCAGAAAATTTCACTCACACGAGTCCTTATGGGACCATAGAAGGTAAAAAAGCCTATATTGATCTGATCGCGGCGAATATTGATAAATTCCTGGGCCATCGATTTGAAATTCATGATGTAATTTACGAAAGCGAAAGAGCTTGTGTCCGCTATACAGCAATAAAAGATAATTTTACTCTTGATGTTAGCGAGTGGTATTATGTGAACAATGGTGAAATAGAAAAAATTTTCGCTTACTATAATATAGAGGGAGACATAAGTGAAGATAGAAAACTCTCTGTACCTGATTGACGATCCACCCCTATCAGATTATATACGGATGTGTATGTAGTTGTCCTGAAGTATAATATGCTTATATTTAAGGTTAAATTGATTTAAAAATCCGATTTCTAAATAATCCTGGAAAGTCAAAACATGAGCCCTTTTACATCCAGCAGGGAGAAGCGTCTCTGGATTTTCGTGATTCTTCTTGTCATAGGAATTTACTCAACACTGGGCCTTGCCCTAGAAATGGCTGAGTTCCTACGAAACCAGAATCTGCAAGCCGTTTTTTTTCTTATGGGAATGTTATTTGTAGGCATTGCCATTGTAACACATGGATTGAAAGTCAGACCAGGCGGTGCTGAAATTGCTATTGCTGTAGGTATCGTGGCGGTCTATTTCATGGCTTTTACACGAATCACCCTGCTGGAAGAGCGCTCACATCTCATTGAGTATAGTGTGGTGGCTGTTTTTATTTATGAAGCTTTAATCGAAAGGAAAAACAATGGGAAGCAGGTTCCATATCCCGCGATACTTGCTATTATCCTCACCTCATTTATAGGGCTTGTAGACGAGTGTATTCAACTGTTTATTCCCAGCCGTGTTTTTGATCCGCAGGATATATTATTCAATACACTGGCTGCAGTTTTTGCTATTACTGCTATTAGGATACTGGTTTGGTTTAGAAAACGGATCGGAAAAAAGAAGGAGGCGAATTAAGGTAATAATAATGAAATTTATATTTGATAAAATAAAACCAAATACTAATGAAACCTGAAACTGAAGGAAGAATTATTCAAATCATAAAACTAAAAACTTCCCTGAGGGAGGATGAAGTTTTAAAGATTGCCAAAGAACGGGCACCTCAATTCAAAGCAATACCGGGGTTGATACAGAAGTATTATGTACGGGCTACTCCCCCGCATCATTTTGCCGGGA
>CBDUCT010000536.1:0-1813 GCA_965365715.1 uncultured Cyclobacteriaceae bacterium
GTTATTTGGGTGGATTGACCTTTCAATATTTCAATCAACCCAACATAGGTATTCAAGTGGAGGTCCTCTATATTCAAAAAGGATTTAAAACAAAGTTAGACACAACAGAAAATATACAATACGAAAGAACCATCGATTATCTTACAATACCTATGCTGATGCATGCTTATATTGGAAAAAAGAGATTCAATATGAGTATTTTGCTGGGACCTTATATCAGCTATGCGCTTTCCTCCAATGAAAAATTCACCGATAGCGATATGAGTTTTCAGCAGGATTATGAATGGGACAGAGAAATTGACAATCGATTTGAGTTTGGATTGCAGGCTGGTCTTGGTTTTCGAAACTCTTTTAAATTTGGAATAATAGAACTTGAAGGTATGTTCTTATTTGGCTTGACCAGTATATATAAATGGGGGGCTGTCAATAGTGATCCTGATAAAGACATATTCTTTCCACTTCCGGAACAGGCTCAAAACCAGGGTATCCTGATTACCATTTCATATTATAAATCGTTCGGAAAGACCCCTGAAAAGAAATAATACCTCATGATTTGACCAGGTCCATAAGATATTTTCCGTATCCGCTTTTAAGTAAAGGTTCTGCCAGAGTTCCGAGTTGTTGAGAAGTAATAAATCCCATTCTATAGGCTATTTCTTCAATACAGCCAATTTTTAATCCTTGCCGGTCTTCAATAACCTGAACAAAATTAGATGCCTGGATCAAAGATTCAAAAGTTCCTGTATCCAGCCAGGCTGTCCCACGATCCAGAATACCAACCTTCAGTTTACTTCTACTCAGGTAATTTTTGTTAACATCTGTTATTTCCAACTCACCCCTGGAAGATGGTTTCAATTCCTTCGATATTTTAACTACCTCATTGTCATAAAAATAGAGTCCGGGTACCGCATAGTTCGATTTGGGGCGTTCTGGTTTTTCTTCTATTGATATGGCTTTGTTCTGCTGATCAAATTCCACGACACCATATCTTTCAGGATCCTTTACATGATATGCAAAGACTACGCCCCCATCCGGATCATTATGTTTCTGAAGGATCTCAGATAATCCAGTACCATAAAAAATATTATCTCCAAGTATAAGTGCACAGGCATCATCTTTAATAAACGATTCCCCAATGATAAATGCCTGAGCCAGTCCTTCGGGCTTTTCCTGGATGGCGTATTGAAATTCACAACCAAATTGAATGCCATCTCCCAGTAGCTTTCTAAATAGAGGCATATCATGAGGTGTTGAGATAATCAATATATCTCTGATTCCAGCCATCATTAAAACAGATAATGGATAATAAACCATTGGTTTATCATATACAGGCATCAGTTGTTTACTCACAGCAAGAGTTATTGGGTGTAGCCTGGTCCCTGACCCACCTGCTAAAATTATACCTTTCATAAGCTATATATTATAGTATGATTTATAATATTCCTTATAATGGCCCGATGTTACATTCTCCAGCCACTGGTGATTATTTAAATACCACTCCACGGTGTTTTCAAGCCCTTTATCGAAAGTAAAAGTTGGTTTCCAGCCAAGTTCCTCAATAAGTTTTGATGCATCAATAGCATATCTTAGATCATGTCCAGCACGATCTTTTACAAATGATATCAGCTTTTCTGAAGATCCTGAGGGTCTCTGGAGTTTATCATCCATAATTCTGCAAAGAAGTTTAATTAAGTCCAGGTTTTTCCATTCGTTCCCACCACCTATATTATAGGTTTCCCCTCGTTTTCCTTTAAAAAGTATTACTTCAATGGCTCTTGCATGATCCTCCACATGCAACCAATCACGGATATTT
>CBDUCT010000537.1:0-1790 GCA_965365715.1 uncultured Cyclobacteriaceae bacterium
TAGTGGCACAAATAAATTAATAAATTATGCCTTATGCAAATTTTAAATTGGATTTTTAAACCTATATCCCTATATCCATTTCTCCCCTTAAAGAGGTCGAGAGAAGGTTATTTATGCATTCAAAATTGGTTTCATAACCGAGTATATACATTAATTTTGTGATTGCAGCTTCTGTGGTAATGTTCCAACCACTGATAACTCCAATTTTCTGCAATTGTGAACTGGTTGCATATCTGCCGTGAATAACTTTCCCTCCCATACACTGGGAAACGTTATAAATGATTATTCCCCGCTGAATTGCGTCCTTTAATATCTCAATAAACCAGGGTTTGGTGGGTGCGTTTCCTGAACCATAGGTCTCCATAACCACCCCTTTTAGACCCTTGATATTTAATACGCTCTCAATTACCTCCCGGGTGATCGACGGAAACAATTTTAATATGACAACATGAGGAATAAACCGGTCATGAAAAACTAAATCCATATCCTTATTGTAGGGCATTATGGCGGACTTATTGAATTCTATTGTAATTCCTATTTTAGCCAATAAGGGATAATTCTCTGATTCAAAAGCTCCAAATTGTGAACTCCTGACCTTTGAAGTTCGATTCCCTCTTAGTAATTGGTAATCAAAATATATACATACTTCCGGGACCAATGGTCTGTCACCGATCATTCTTGAAGCTATTTCTATTGCCGTAATAAGGTTCGGTCTAGCATCCGATCTTATGGCACTTATTGGTAGTTGTGCTCCGGTGAAAATAACGGGTTTGTTTAAATTCTCTAACATGAAACTCAGAGCTGATGCTGAATAGGCCATGGTATCGGTTCCCTGTAAGACCACAAATCCTTCATAATTCTGATAATTTTCATATATGATCTGCCCAAGCTCTATCCAGTTCTCATAATTCATATTTGACGAATCCATAGGGGCCGGGAATGAAATGACGGTGATGCCTACATTTAATGCAGTAAGTGACGGAAGCTGTTGCATGATCTGGTTGAATTTTAAAGCAACCAATGCACCTGCCGAATCCCTTACCATTCCAATTGTTCCCCCGGAATATATGATCAGTACTGATGCCTTAGGCCTAACAGCACCTGTTTTGATGTGTATTATCCTGTATTTTGGATTATCCGGTTTTGAAGACTTTTTTGGCATTTTCTGTTGTTATATCAGCAATCGTTGAAATATCAGTATCATATATCTCTGCCAACCTTTGAGCAATCAAACTAATGTAAGCAGGTTCATTTCTCTTTCCCCGATGGGGATGTGGTGTTAAATAAGGGCTATCCGTTTCTAATACAATTTTTTCAAGTGGAACATTTTCGATGATCGATCCCAATCCTGAATTCTTGAAAGTAAGTACACCTCCTATCCCCAAGAAAAATCCCATGTCGATTATTTGCCTGGCCTGATCAAGACTCCCCGTGAAACAATGGAATATTCCTGATAAGTCCCCGGAATGCGCTTCCTCAATTATCTGAATGGAAAGATCAAGAGAATCTCTAGAATGTAAAATAATGGGTAATCTGTATTTTTCAGCCCAGTTCACTTGTATTTTTAAAGACTCAATCTGTTGGGAGCGATATGATTGATCCCAATAAAGATCCGTTCCAGTTTCTCCAATACCTGAAAAAGATCGTTTCTCCAGCCATTCCTCCATGGTTTTCAATTCCTGCTCAAAATCTGCAGTTACCGAACAGGGGTGCAAGCCTATCATAGCAAAACAAAGACCCGGATACTCAGCTTCAAGGTCTAATCCTGAACCAAGGGTAGATTTGTCAAT
>CBDUCT010000538.1:0-1789 GCA_965365715.1 uncultured Cyclobacteriaceae bacterium
CATTAAATACTTCAATGCTTTTATCAAAGAAGAATTCATTGTCATAGTTCTTCATCCAGTTTGTATAGGCCCGGATCCTGTAATTTCCGCTGCTCATACCCGGTGGGATGTCCATACTGCCTTCACAAATGCCATTATCTGCCAGAAGCCTTCTGTGCATCAGGATTTTCCCGTCGGGAGATATAAGGTCAACATACAATACACCGCTTTGATCTGTCCTGATCAGTGTTCCGATATTCAAAATATAGGCGTTAAACCATATGGTTTCGCCGGTGGCATAATAGGGTTTATCCAGATGTAAATACACTTTTTCGCCGAATCTGGCAATTTTGGCCGTCTGCAGGTCAATCACCAGTTGCTGTATGAATGGATCCCGGGCCAGCTCATCTTTTTCGAGCTGTATCTGTTCCCGGTCATTCAAATAAATAGTCCCGAAAGCATTGGCCGCTTCAAAGGAAGAAATGATCTCATCCTCAACCGGGGTCCGTTTTACTATCGGATTCTCTTCCCAAAATCTTTTATTATAGCCGATTCGGTCCAGGAGCTCGCGATCACTTTTTCTCAATCTCATTAACCGGCCGCCCAGCCGCTTGGGCTTTTCAGGCGAGTAGTATTCATAGTATGTCAGTAAGGAGTTTGTTTCAACAGTGCGTACAGGCTCCCCGTCCACATAATAATCGAAGGATTGGTTCATAGAGATATAATCCAGGAATATCTCATCCTCGGATATTTTGTAGGCGGCATCAATATTCAGCACATAATCCTTCCAGGATCCTTTGGGATTTGTCAGTGCGATGATATCCAGGTGATCATTTCTTATCTGTCCTTCCAGTTTTAATATATCATGGCTGTCAATATCGATAAATAATCTTCCGGACATAGCCGGTGTGTATATGTCTTCCCTGGGAGCGAAATTTACAACGGCTACTTTCCGTCCTTCAAAATCAAGCAGTTCGCTGATATAGAGATTATAATAATCACGTACATGCTCATTGACCGGCATTAAAAATTTATCCGTATCTGGTTGGTACATGGTCACCAAACGGGATAAGAGTGTAAAGTTTTTGTTAAACACATAGTCTTCAACCGCCTTCTCTGATTTCATAGCATAACGGCCTTCCTGAATATCCCATTCCAGGATCCCTTTGCTGGAATAACGGGTATCATAAAATATTTCATATAATTCCGAGAAATCCTCTGCGTTTTTTGAGGTTTGCCGATAATAAGCCAGGCCGTATTTCCAGTCACGTGATCTATTTACGGACTTGTTGTAAGCCTGCAGGAGGAGTCTGTAAGGAAAATCAGTTCTATCACTTTCGTTTATAACCAATTCTTTCAGAATTACCTTTCTTGGTTTTAGTGAAATGGTAATATAATCCGGTGCCTGAACCAGTATTTCTTTTTTATCATAACTCACATGTGAGAAAGTCAAACCTACTGGCAGCGAATCAACTCTGATCTGGAATTCTCCATCTATATTTGTTGATGTACCAAGGTTCAGGCCGGTTATGGCAACACTTGCAAATGGGATTATACTTTTGGTCGAATCATCTATGACTTTTCCTAATATTCGGTATGATTGAGCCACAGACTCGTTTGAAACAAGTAAAATACAGAAAAACAGAAATAAAAGTTTCTTCATCATTTAAGATTAAAAAATTGTCTACAGTAAAATTACTAAATATTAATCAGATCATGTACCTGAAGGTATTCCAGTATTTGGTTTTTAACACTGTCAGCTCATCTAATGGCAGTATAGTTTGATTTTCTGAACTCGAATAAATAAGTT
>CBDUCT010000539.1:0-1787 GCA_965365715.1 uncultured Cyclobacteriaceae bacterium
CCACATATTACCCCCAGAAGAATGTAGTAAGGCGTATCACTCGCTTTAAAGGTATCCTTAAGATCAAAAGAAAAGAGTATTTCTTCACCTGACAAGGCCAACGAAACTATTGATCCTGACACAGAGGCAATCAGCAGTGGAATAAACCCTTTGATGGTAATCTGGGTCAGGATAACCTCGAAGCAAAAAATTACTCCTGCGATCGGGGAATTAAATATAGCTGAAATGGAGGCAGCTGCACCACATCCAACTAACAAGGTCCGATGGTTGTAGTTCATATGCATAAACCTTGACACATTTGATCCGATTGCAGATCCGGTAACAACAATTGGAGCCTCTAGTCCGACAGAGCCACCAAACCCGACTGTTACCGCACTGGTTATCATCCGGCTGTATATCTTACTTTGTTTGACCAGGCTCAATTTTTTCGAGATAGAATAAATAATATCTGTAATTCCATGACCCAGTTCTTCTTTAAAAATATACCTTGAAATGATCACGGTTAATACAATGCCTATTAGAGGATAGAGGAAATAAGTATAATTAGGCAGGAAGCCACTCTTTAAAAAATACTGGATATAGTGGACTGTCCCTTTCAATACCACAGCTGCCAGACCGGCAAGTATACCTATAACAACACTTAATATAATTACAAAAGTGGGGCTTTTAATATGTTTTATCCGCCAAATAAGTAATTTCGAAATGAAATCTCTGGAAATCATATGTGCAAAATTAACCGATAACATAGATATAATTGCATCATATTAAATAGATTCACAAAATATTTTCATTTATAATTCTATCAAGTGACCAATAGAATTTGCAATTTGTTTAATATTCAATTTCCAATCATTCAGGCTGGAATGGTCTGGTGCAGCGGATGGCGTTTGGCCTCAGCTGTCAGTAATGCAGGTGGACTGGGATTAATAGGTTCCGGCTCTATGTCCTCTGAAATTCTCAGGGAACACATAACTAAATGTAAAAATTCAACTGTAAAACCATTTGGAGTAAATCTTCCTTTAATATATTCTGAAATTGAAGAACATATAAAAGTAATTATTGAGGAAGGCGTTCAAATTGTATTTACCTCTGCAGGAAATCCCAAGACCTGGACAAATATGCTTAAGAAGAAAGGCATCAAAGTTGCCCATGTCGTATCCTCTTCCCAATTCGCAAGAAAAAGCGAAGAAGCTGGAGTTGATGCAATAGTTGCCGAAGGATTTGAAGCTGGAGGGCATAACGGAAAAGATGAGACTACAACTTTGTGTCTGATCCCTAACGTAATAGAAAATACCAAATTACCTGTTATTGCCGCTGGAGGCATAGTATCGGGAAGATCCATGCTCGGGGTTATGGCTTTGGGTGCAGATGCTGTACAAATAGGATCAAGATTTGTAGCTTCTGCGGAATCTTCCGCCCATATAAATTTTAAAAAGAAAATAATCAGCTTGAAGGAGGGTGACACACAACTTTCTCTAAAAAAACTGATCCCTGTAAGACTCATAAAGAATGATTTTTATAATTCTGTTCAATTTGCTGAGGATAAGGGTGCCAGTAAACATGAACTATCACTTTTGCTGGGAAAAGGAAGATCGAAACAAGGTATGTTTTTAGGAGATATCAGTAAAGGAGAATTGGAAATTGGCCAAGCCTCTTCCATGATTACTGATATTAAACCGGCTGCTGAGATCCTGCATGAGATCTGGGATGAATATATCGTGGCCAAAAAGCGATTATGCACTGTGGATTAAGGGTCCCGGATGATATAAAGCCATTAGATATATTAT
>CBDUCT010000540.1:0-1783 GCA_965365715.1 uncultured Cyclobacteriaceae bacterium
TGGTTCACGGATGGGCAAACGTAAGAAGCATCTGGGATGGACAGATAGCCTACTTTTCCAAAAATTATCAGGTTATCGCCGTCGATCTCCCTGGTTTCGGTAAATCCGGAAACAACCGCACTGACTGGACAATACCAGCCTTTGGGATGGACATTTCCACTATAATCAAGGAACTTGATCTCAATAATGTAGTCCTGGTGGGCTTTTCCATAGGAGGCCCGGTCGTCATAGAAGCGTGCAGATACGCGTCAGACAAAATTATCGGAATGGTAATGGTCGATGCATTGCAAGATGTAGAATTGAAATATACACCAGCTGAGGCCCATTATATTGACAGTGTAATGATGGATATAGTTAGCAATCCTACCAGGGAGAAGATTATACAAGGTGGATTTATTAAAAAGAATATCGACGCATCTGTTCAAAGGATTATTTCTTTACTGAATGGCGCTTCACATACAGGTTGGATGGAATCTCTACAAGGCTACAAAAAATGGCAGAATGAAGATTGCATTAACTCGATCAAAGCGGTAAAAGCCCCCATTATTGCCATTAATTCTGAGATAAAACCTACAAATGTTGAAGCTTTTAGAAGGTATGTGCCTGGTTTTCAGGCATATATAATTAAGGACGCCGGCCATTTAGTAATGTGGGATAAGCCGAACGAATTCAATCGATTGCTTGAGGAAGGTATTCAGAAATTCCGCACGGAATAAGGAAAGACCAATATTGGATCTGATGCCGCATTCATATTGAGAATTTATACCTTATATTTACAAAATAAGTATTTATCATATATGGTCCGCAATGCATTTCTGAAGTTTGGACTGATCTGTCTTGTTTTTGTAGTACAGGTTGGATGTGTCAGTTTCAGGTTAAAAGTTGAGGATCAATCCCTGAATCGCTTTCTAGAAAATTCCAGAGCGTTCAATAATAGTTTCACAGGATTCAGCCTTTATGATCCTGAAGCGGATAAATATTTGTATGAATACAACACGAATAAGTTCTTTACGCCAGCCTCAAACACCAAGATCTTCACCTTATACACCGCCAAAAAAATCTTCAGAGACTCTATACCAGGCATTCTATATGCGGAACGGAATGATACCCTCTTTTTTACCGGTACGGGAGATCCTACCTTTCTGGATGAAGATTTTTCAATACACCCGGTTCATGATTTTCTGAAAAATACGGGATCAACCCTGGTTTACGCTGAACGTGATTTTTATAATGACAGGTTCGGCCCTGGTTGGGCCTGGGATGACTATATGTATTATTTCTCCTCTGAAAAATGTTCAATGCCCATTTATGCTAATTTGGTGCATTTCAGCCGGTATCCTCATGAGAGAAAACTAAATATCAGCCCGGTCCGGTTTAACCGGTCAGTTATGCACCTGAGAGATTCGGTATTCGGCATCTCCCGCGAGGAAAATGACAATATGTATACTGTCCGGCATGGACCAATGCCTGATACTGTCGACCGGAGGATCCCATTCATATATTCTACCCCCCTGTTTTTAAGATTATTACGGGATAGCCTGGGGAAAAGAATATACCAGAACTCTGAGAATGCCCCCACATTGAAAGATGTCATTTATAATCAGCACATCGACAGTGTAATGAAAAAAATGATGATCATGTCGGATAATTTCATTGCGGAGCAGATGCTCATAATGGGTGCCGGCCATTTGTTCGATACGCTTGATGCCGATCTCTGTATTGAATATGCCATCGATCAACTGATCCCTGAGCTTGAAGACCAGATTGACTGGGTTGATGGATC
>CBDUCT010000541.1:0-1772 GCA_965365715.1 uncultured Cyclobacteriaceae bacterium
GTACTTTTATATACGATTATTTAACGAAAGGAAACCCCTGAAATTGTTATATTTTAATTCAATTTAGAAATAATTATTTTCTATCAGTTTTATTTTATTTTATAATTGCCATATATGTTTGATTATCAATAATATATATTTTGATAATTAAATTTTAAAATGAATAAAAAAAATGCACCTAAGAGTGCATTTTATAGTAATTATTGGCTTTAAATTACTTGATTAATCTTGAAATAGTTATATGGATATTTTCTATAGAACCAGGAATTGTCTAAGAAAATTCCGGCTGATGAGTATTGAGTTTTGTATGTCAGTCTCGGACTCTTCATAAGCCCGGTCTTCTACTTCAATGCAACATGGGCCACGATAACCAACACTGGATAAAGCGGAGAAAAAGTCTCCCCACCGTACATCACCCAGGCCAGGAAGCTTTGGAGAATGGTATTGCAGGGGATAGGCCATTATTCCAAATCTGTCCAATTTATCCTTATGCACTTTAACATCTTTCAGATGTATATGGTGCAGGCGGTCCTTGTAATCATAAATAGGCTGGATCTCATCCATTTGCTGCCAGACCAGATGCGAGGGATCATAGTTTAATCCAAAATTCTTATTTGGAATGATCTCAAACATCTTATCCCAGATGACAGGTGTTGTTGCCAGGTTCTTGCCTCCGGGCCATTCGTCCTCTGTAAAGATCATCGGGCAATTCTCAATGCCGATATTTATACCCATACCTTCAGCATATTCAATAATTGGTGGCCACTTATCCTCAAATAATTTCAGGTTATCTTCTATACTTTTCTTCGGATCTCTACCGATAAAGGTGTTTACAACCGGTATTCCCAGTTTTGATGCAGCGGTAATCACCTTTTTAATATGTTCAAAAGCCTTTTCAGACGTTTCTTTATCCGGATCCAATGGATTCGGGTAATACCCCAATCCGGATATATAGACCCCTTTTTCCATCAGGAAATTATTGATATAGTGGATCCTGGCATCATCCAGTTCTTCCACATTGATATGTGTTACCCCGGCATATCTTCTTTCAGCTTTGCCCACAGGCCAGCACATAATCTCTACGCATTTGAACTTTTTCTTGCTGGCAAATCTTATAACCTCTTCAAAGCTTTTATCCGCCATAATGGCGCTAACAAAACCTAAATCATGCATAATATTTCTTATTTAATTACTTATTGTGTCTTGATATTGAATTTGCAGTGCTCTTAACTCAGCTTTTAAGGATTGGATCAATTCCTCATATTCGGGATCGTCGATAACATTATCCATCTCAGACGGATCACGCTTCAAATCATACAATTCCCAGGCATCGATGTCGTGGTAAAAATGGATCAGTTTATATTGATCATTACGGATACCATAGTGTCTTTTTACACTATGCGCTCCCGGGTACTCATAATAATGATAATACAATGATTCTCTTAAATCCTGCGGATCTTCTTCCTTCAATAGGGGAAGAAGGGATAATCCCTGCATGTCTTCGGGTATTTCCACACCGGCCAGGTCCAGGAAGGTGGGGGCAAAATCCAGGTTCTGCACCAGTTGGGTAACTATTTTCCCTCCATCCGTCATGCCGGGCATGCGCATGAGGAGGGGCATTCTGAAGGATTCTTCATACATGAACCTTTTATCAAACCAGCCGTGCTCACCCAGGTAAAATCCCTGATCTGAAGTATAAACAACAAGGGTATTCTCGCTTAAATTCATTTCATCAAGTACATCCAGCACCCGTCCAACATTCTCATCTACCG
>CBDUCT010000542.1:0-1756 GCA_965365715.1 uncultured Cyclobacteriaceae bacterium
GATTATTCCTGACCGGTTCACTGCTTGCCATTATCATTGACTGTCTGGGTTTGTCGGGCTTATCGACCTATGCAATCATCCGTCGTACAAAGGAAATAGGTATCAGAAAGGCCAATGGTGCAACCGTTTCCCGGGTGATGATTTTATTGAATAAGGACTTTGTGACCTGGGTGCTTATAGCCTTTATTATTGGTTCTCCCATTGCCTGGGTTATCATGAATAACTGGCTCCGGAATTATGCGACTAAAACAGACCTGAGCTGGTGGATTTTTGCTCTTGCAGGAATAATAGCCGTAATCATAGCCCTGTTTACGGTGAGTTGGCAAAGCTGGCGTGCAGCCACTAAAAATCCGGTAGACGCACTGCGGGAGGAATAAAATTGCGGGACGAATAAAAAGCAAACGAACTAAAGGAATAATGCTCCCATATAATGGGCCAACCAGAAGATTCATCTCAAAGGCATTTGGATGGTTGTGAAGATTATACTTTATATGTTTGTAAATGGTTGAATTCTGAACAATAATGTCGGGATTTCCGACAATCATAAATATGGGGGTCGTATTAATTGCCTATAAATCAATATTTTATATTCTGGCATCCCAGTTGTCATCTACGATTAGTGGTGATAAAGGTCAAATGTTTTATATTAACAAAACATTAATTCATTTTTATTATCTATTTGAGATTATTCAGACGATCTCAATAAATTAAAGATCTTATAAATACAACCTGAATTCTAACAAATTATGTTCTGGTATAACATAAAAATAGCTATACGAAACATCCTGAAAAACAGGGGTTTCAGTTTTATCAATATTATTGGACTTTCCATAGGCATGGCCTGTTCATTATTGATACTGGTGATGACTCATTTCATGTTCACGACCGATCGATTTCATAAAAATTATAAAAATATATTCCTAGTTCAGCAAAGACTGGTCTTAACTACCGGGGATTATACTTCCGACCGGACCGGAGGTTCAATGGGACCGGAGATCATGGCATCCTATGCCCAGGTAAAGCAGTATACAAGATATGGACAACTTGGCGAGGTCTTACTTTCTTATAAACCGGAGAATCAGGAGGAAAACTACGATCCAAGATCGTTTATGGAAGAAGAAGGTATTGCTGCCGATACGAACTTTTTCAAAGTGTTTTCATTTGAATTACTGCAAGGTGATGCCAAAACTGCCCTAAATAGTCCGGATAATATAATCCTTACAGAAGAACTTGCTGAAAAAGTCTTCCCTGATAAGGATGCCATGGGGCAAACCATATATCTGAATCAGGATATTGGATTGGTAGTCACCGGGATCCTTAAAAACATTCCTGACAATTCCAGCATCAGGTTTTCATATATCGCACCCTTCAATACCCTGGAATCTATTGTCGGATATTCACTTGACGGATATGGCTATACCAACTTTTTCACCTATTTTGTGCTTGAGGATCGTAATTCAGCTGATGTTATTAATTCAACCATAAATGAATTTATTGATTCGAAGGAAGAGGATACAAATTTGGAAGCTCATCGTTCCTTAACTCATATCAAGCAAGCCTATCTTTACGGGGAACAAAAGAATTTCATTGGCATACTTATCTTTGGTATTATTGGATTTGGTATACTGATTATCGCCTGCCTGAATTATATTAATCTCTCTACTGCCAAATCAATAGAAAGATCCCGGGAAGTAGGGATCCGAAAAACGGGTGGAGCCTCAAAATGGCAGCTGGCAGGACAGTTTCTGGGAGAAAG
>CBDUCT010000543.1:0-1754 GCA_965365715.1 uncultured Cyclobacteriaceae bacterium
TAACTTTTAAAATGGTAAAAGTACTTTTTGTTTGCCTGGGTAATATTTGTAGGTCCCCAGTGGCCGAAGCAATTTTTAATAAGAGGATTAGGGATCTTAAACTGAATAACCAGTTTTTGGCGGACTCAGCGGGCACTAGCGCTTATCATCTTGGAGAAAAGCCAGATTATAGATCGGTAAGCAATGCTTTGGAAAACGGAATCCGGGTAGATCATCGGGCCAGGCAGTTTACTGATAAAGATTTTGAAAAATTTCAATATATCGTGGCAATGGATAGGGAAAACCTGGGCCAGATTCAAACCATGGCTAACAGGTATAATGTACGTCATTCCGGAATATTTTTAATGCGGTCATTCCAGGAACAGGACGCTGGTATGGATGTTCCGGATCCCTATTTTGGCGGGCAAGATGGATTCCAGAAAGTATTCGACATCCTCCATGAATGTAATGAAAAACTGATAGCATATTTACGAAAGGTAACTTAAAGTACCGGATAATTAATTTGCATACATCTGATTTACAGGAAATTATAAACAAAACGTTTGGACCAAATATCCAATTGAGACATTACACATCAGTAGGGGGTGGATGTATCAATCACTGTTATAGACTGCAAACATCGGATAATATTTTTTTTGTAAAATGTAATAGCCTGCAATATCTCGATATGTTCGAAAAAGAGCATCGAGGTTTAAGTGCCTTGTCATCTTTGTCGGAGCTGAAAGTCCCTATACCTCTGGGCACCGGGGTCTTATCAGGTAGGGCATACCTGATAATGGAGTATTTAGAACCTACCGCAATCAGTACGGAATTTTTTGGCCAGCTGGGAAGGGGGCTTGCAAGAATGCATAAAAATACACAGAAGGAGTTTGGATGGAATGAGGATAATTACATTGGACGGCTTCCACAAGTTAATTCCTTGAATTCAGATTGGATTGATTTCTTTATTTCACAACGATTGGTCCCTCAAATTGCAAGGGCAGTTGATCAAAAAGTACTCCCCAATAAAGAACGCAGGGAATTGGAATTGCTTCTGTCAAAATTGCATAATTACCTGGTAACAGAAGCACCGGCATTTATACATGGAGACCTGTGGAGTGGAAATATTATGAGTGGTCCAGGTGGTTTGCCATGCTTACTGGATCCGGCGGTTTATTATGGGCATCGGGAAGTTGAGATGGCATTTACAACGTTATTTGGCGGGTTTGATGCTAAATTTTATCAGTCGTATAGCGAAGTTTTTCCACTACAGCGGGGTTATCACGATCGTTTCGAGATTTACAACCTGTATCCCCTATTGGTTCATCTAAATCTTTTTGGTGGCGGTTACCTGAGCAGTATAGTCCAGGTAATATCAAGGTATGCCTAAACCTGGTTTGATTAGTTCATCTTAACCAGGGCCTGGTAATTCTTTCTGGTCTTTTGTTCAAGCAATACTAGCCGATCTTTTATAACCTTGGGAATTAAAGATGGACGGTAATTTTTGATGGTTATTAGCTCCAGGTGATCATTATATAAAATTTCAAATTCACCGCTTAAGCTATTTATAATGTTCTTAAGAGCTGAATCCGGGCTGTCAACTGAAGCAGAAAACGAGATGGCAGAATTTTGAATGAGATTAACCTGAATGTTAAACTGTTCGAATAAATGAAAAATCATGCTGACCTTGCTTTGGTTAATGAAGCTAAGATCCCTGGCCTGAAAGGAGATTAGGCATTGCTCTTTTTTGAAAATTATTGCAGGTTCTAATTCTT
>CBDUCT010000544.1:0-1717 GCA_965365715.1 uncultured Cyclobacteriaceae bacterium
GCTAATTCCGGTGAAAGACAAACGGCTATTGAATGCATTATATAAACAAATTCGGTTTTATCCTTGAATTATCCGTGATGATTATTTTTTGAGGATAGGAAATTTGACGATCCTGGCTTTTAGTTTCCTGTTTCGGATGCCGATGAAAACTTCCATCCCCGGAACAGCATGGTCAACTTTTACATATCCCATGCCGATACCGATTCCCATGGATGGAGACATTGTCCCAGACGTGACCCGGCCAATGATATCATCTTCCTCATTAAAGATCTCGTATCCCTGCCTGGGGATTCCTCTGTCAATCATTTCCATTCCAACTAATTTTTTGGATACCCCCTCTTCCTTTTGTTTTTGCAGATTCTGATCATTGATAAAGTGTTTGGTGAACTTTGTGATCCACCCCAGCCCTGCTTCTATCGGTGAGGTTGTTTCATCAATATCATTTCCATACAAACAATAGCCCATTTCCAATCTTAAAGTATCCCGGGCACCTAATCCTACAGGTTTAATTCCGGCATCACGTCCTGCATCCATAATTGCTTTCCAGATCGCCGCAGCATATTCATTATACATATAAATCTCGAATCCACCGGCACCGGTATACCCTGTTGCAGAAATAATGGCTCCATCTGTTATATTTCCAATATTTCCTTTTTTAAAAGTATAGTATTTCATGCCGGGAAGGTCAACTTCCGTTAATTTCTGAATTACTTCTGCAGCCTTTGGACCCTGTATGGCAAAGAGAGAGATATCCTCTGATATGTTTTTTGTAATCGCATCAAAAGTATTGTGATCATTGATCCAGTTCCAGTCCTTCTCTATATTTGATGCATTGACGACCAGCATGAATTTTTCATCATTGAACTTATATACCAGGAGATCATCAACTATCCCGCCTTTATCGTTCGGCATACAAGTATATTGCACCTGGCCATTCACCAGTTTGGATGCATCATTGCTGGTGACATATTGGATAAGGTCAAGAGCTCCCGGCCCTTCCACCATAAATTCCCCCATATGTGATACGTCAAATATTCCGACGCCCTCTCTGACAGTTTTGTGTTCTTCTATATCTGAAGCGTACCTTACCGGCATCATATAGCCTGCAAAAGGCATCATTTTAGCCCCAGACCTGACATGAATATCATCGATCGCAAGTTTTTTCTGATCCATTGTAATCTGTTTATGTTAATAAACAAATGTATATAATATTAGGTATTCGGAAGATTCTAAAAGAAAAAACTATGGATGAAATGCATAAAAAAATTCGGGGTATGATTTATTTTTATAGATTTGTCAAAATTTAATCGATCATTCATTATCCAGTCTGTGATGCAGCAACTTAATGACTTTCTTACAAATATTGATAATCATATAGGCGGAGCACAGTGGTTTGCCTTTCTGCTAATTGGTACGGGATTATTCTTTACACTGTATCTTCGCTTTCCGCAAATCCGGTTCTTTAAACATGCTGTGCGGATTGTCAGAGGCAAATATGACAAAAAGGGAGACGAAGGGGATACCACGCATTTTCAGGCGCTCTCTACAGCTTTATCAGGTACAGTAGGGACCGGCAATATTGCTGGTGTGGCATATGCCATTTTTCTTGGTGTTCCTGCCGCTTTAGTCTGGAGGCTGGTTACCGCCACGTTCGGCATGACTTCCAAGTTTGTAGAGGTAACCTTATCACATAAATACCGGGTAAAGACGGCTGACG
>CBDUCT010000545.1:0-1715 GCA_965365715.1 uncultured Cyclobacteriaceae bacterium
CCGGCATAAATCTGTGCGAGGGTAAGATTTGTCCATGGATTGTTGGGCGCCAGTTGTATGCCTTTTACAAGGTATTTGAATGCACTGTCCACGTCATTGAGGTATAGCATATATAAATGTCCCTTGCCCGAGTACCCTAAATAATGTTTCGGATCGTTTTGAGATATCCTGTTGTATAAATACAATGCAGAATCATAATCACCTTTGAAAATGGAGCAACGCGCTTTGAGATCAATCGCTCCAATAAATTTCGGGTCAATCTGAAGCGCTTCCTTTGCGAAAATGGCGGCAAGTTCCAGTTTTGAGCTGTCCTTTGTAAATTGCCATGAGCCGAGATACTCATTACCTTTTAAGCTCAGATCGTATGCAAGTATATGATCTGTGGGTATTCTGTCGATTCTCTTTTCCTCATCCGGGGTGATAATGGCGTTTAATGAAGCAGCTATATTCCTTGCGGTTCTGCTCTGAAATTCAAATATCCTATCAGAATATTCCCCGTCGTAAATTTCAGCCCAGATATGATCCCCAGTCTTTGCATCTATCAATTGGGCGGTTATTCTAATTTTGTCCTCTACTTTTCTCACACTCCCTTCAAGCACGAAAGCTACATTCAGTTCCTCTCCGATATCTATAATATCATAGGATCTATACCGATACTTTTCGGCAGTTGTTCTGGACTTAACGCGTAAATCTCTGATCATCTGGAGGTTAGTCAGGATCTCTTCCATCATCCCATTACAGAAATATTCATTTTCCTGATCCGGGCTGTCATTTTTAAAGGGTAATACAATTATTGAGTTATCTGTAACTGCTACTGATCGTTTCGGGAAATTGTACCAGACCAGAAGAAAAAGGATGATGATCAGAAGACCTCCTGTTATATAAAATGGGGTCCGTTTTTTAGGGATGGACTGCGATTTCGTGGGCCCATCCTGATCGTATCCCTCGCCGGCACCAACTGGTTCGGATGGCTGATAAAACGCTTTATAAACCTGAACCGGCTCTTCTACATTTTTTAACTTTCTTTCACCAATATATTCCGTTCTGATGTCTCTTTTATTCTTAACATCTTTAAAGATGGAGCTGGATATTATAATTTCTCCTTCTTTTGCGATCTGCTCCAGTCTTGAAGCGACATTTACTCCATCTCCCAGAACATCTCCATTTTCGAATAGGACTTCCCCCTGATGCAGGCCGATCTTTATGGATATCCCTTTTTTGCCTGCAGCCGATTGAATTGCGCCCGCACATCGGACAGCATCCGATGAATTATTGAAACTGGCCAGGATCCCGTCGCCCATCTCCTTCAACCATTCTCCGCCATATTGCTTAAGGCAGGTTTTGTGAATTTTACGGTTTTCACGGAGCACTTCGTAGGCCTTGGTCTCGTCTGAACCCATCAGGGCTGTATAACCGACAATATCGGTAAACATAATGGCTGCCAGTCTGTTCAGGTACGTTATTCATCTTATGATGAAATGAAAAATAAATACTTCCATTAAGCTTTACTTATGATATACGGACATGAAATTCCATTTTATTTCCCTGAATCACTAACTTGCAGGTTCATATCTTTGATATCCAACCATGTTTTGACCCGATCCTGTTCCCTTTGTAATTTTAATTCGGCTTCCTGTATGAAATCCTTAAAACGTGGATCGTCCCTGACGTTGTCCAGAAGCGGATCGATATACAGGTATGTCATCAGCCAGGCG
>CBDUCT010000546.1:0-1676 GCA_965365715.1 uncultured Cyclobacteriaceae bacterium
GGGCGCTGCTGTAAAATCCATCACGGATCTCTGCTTTCGCCAGGCTTTGCTTATTTTCTCTGATCGCAAGAATGAAATTTTCATAGTGATTCCCAATACCTTCGCCTGTCTCCGCCAGTTGAAGCTCCCGACCTTTGTATACCTGCCAATCATTTAAATTTTTACTCATATATCCTTCAGATCCATAAAACAGATTCCCGATATTATTGGAGGAACTGGTCATATATGTATTATTTTTATCCTGAACGGGTTTTGACAAACCCTCCTTATTTGTAATCCAGTGGCGCGTTTCAAATTGCAATACTTTCTTTTTATCACCCTTACCTTCAGGATTTGGAAACTCATACATGGCCATTAAAGTATTGGGTGTATTTTGAGCATCCTCAAAAAGGATATGCCCGCCCATGGTTGTAATCTTTTCCGGTAATTCAACATTTAGGCCCCATCGTGCAATATCCATCTCATGAACCCCCTGGTTTCCCATATCTCCGTTTCCATAATCCCAGTTCCAATGCCAGTTATAATGGAAGCGGTTTCGGTTAAAAGGTTTTTCCGGAGCAGGCCCCTGCCATAGATTATAATCTACATTCTTTAGGTAATCTTGTGTATAAGCGGGTTCATAATTTGTACTGTTAACCGTAAAAGCAAACTTTTCATCTTCATTCATGGGCCCGTCAGGATATAACCCAATGGAATCCCGCCACTTATAGCACATACCTTTAGCCATATATACCTCACCGAGTTTACCTGAATGCAGATAATCTGCCATACGTATTGCACAAGGGTTGCTTCTCTGTTCCGCACCATCCTGCACAATTACATCATATTTTTGCTTTGCCTCCAGGAGCTTTAAACCCTCATAAATATTATGACAACAGGGTTTTTCAACTGTTACATGCTTGCCTGCCTGAATGGCCCATATAGAAGCCAGGGCATGCCAATGATTGGGTATCACAACGGAAACCGCATCAATCTCCTGATCCTCATAGAGTTTTCTAAGATCCTGATACAGCTTAGGCGCTCGCAGGTTTTTGTCCGTAAAATATTTCTTTACTACTGAAGGGAAGAGGTTTTTATCGACATCACACAAGGCGCGTACCTCTACATTCTCCAGATTCTGATATGATTGTATATGACTCTGTCCCATTCCGTGAATTCCTATGACAGCCACATTTACCCTGTCATTGGCACCTTTCCAGTGATGGTTTGAGAGTATTGACGGGAATGCAAGTATCCCCGCATTTCCAAGTGATGTTGTTTTTATAAACTTTCTTCGTTTCATATGATTATATTTTATTTCTTAAGATCTGTTTATACAAGATAAAAATATCATCCCTGTTTGAAATGATAAAGTATCCTGTTTCTTTGTTCAAATTAATTAAAATGGATATTGTTTGACATTTAATATTTCCCATATTCCTGTAGAGTATCCCACATTGCCCAAAAATTCTCTGCACTTACATCATCCTGAATATTATGAACGGGGGCAAACACAAATCCTCCACCGGGAGCCATAATATCAAGATTTTTTTTTATCACTTCCCGGATTTCATCCGGTTTACCATGATTCAACAAGGATTGGGTATCGATCCCACCTCCCCAGAATACAAGATCTTTGCCAAAATCTTTTTTTAATCCAGCCAGGTTCATACCCGAAGCAGTATACTGTACCGGAT
>CBDUCT010000547.1:0-1667 GCA_965365715.1 uncultured Cyclobacteriaceae bacterium
AACTATCATTATAATAGGTAGCCAGATTCGAAAGATCAAAACAAAATTTCTTTTTTAAGAGCATCTCGCACGGATCATCATCTGTAAAAGTTAGAATAACATTCAATTGCACCGGATTGGATTCCATAAACAGACCATCGGTGATCAGCTCAAAATCAACCGGCCCGCATCCCCCGCCATACTGTACTTCAATCAATAAAGAGTCATTCTGGATCCTTGAATCCGTTACTTCATAATCATCACTTTCTGCTGTGTTGAATCCGGATTCACTGATTGTAATACTTTCACATTTGACTTGAACATCTGGTTCATTATCCCCGGGCATGAATGAGGAATCTTTAAGATCAGATTCGCACGCATAGAATCCGGTAAGAGATATCACGGGCAATAAAAATATAATTAACAGATTCTTTTTCATACAATACCTTCTTATACTGTTATTCTAAATGATCCTTTTTTCCCCTGTAAAGTTGGAATCGACACTTAGAATTTAAAAATCAACGGAACATATATCAACTCAAAAACCGGGATAAAAGCATACATCTTCTTCCCCCGGGAGCATTTATTAATTATGTTTTTAAAACATTTTCCGTACTTTGGAGATCTTATAATTAAATCCTGTGATTCAATGGATTGATTCTGAACAATTGCGGCACTGGGATTACTCAGGCTAATTTATTAAATTGTTGAATACAAACATTTCATTGCAATTAGAAACCCAAAGCATCATGTCCTCAAAAAATAAAAATGTACTTGTTTCAGGAATTACTGGTTTCATTGGTTCCCACATCGCTGTAAAATTATTGAATTCAGGATATTCGGTCAGGGGAACCATGAGAAACCTCGGACGCAAAGAATCCATACTCAATACAATCCGAGCGCATACTAATAATTCTGATCGTCTTGATTTTGCAAAAGGTGAATTGACCAATCCGGAAGACTGGGATCTGGCGATGGAAGGCATGGATTATGTTATGCATGTAGCTTCTCCCCTGCCATTTGATCTTAAGACGAGTGCTGATGATCTTATCATACCCGCCCGGGAAGGTACTCTGAATGTTCTGAAAGCCGCCAATAAACATAACGTTAAACGCATTGTATTGACTTCATCGATAGCAGCCATAGGCCATGGCCACAAAAGTAAAGTCAGAACATTTACAGAAGAGGATTGGACCCTTTTGAATGGCGGGAAGGATACACCCCCTTATGTACAAAGTAAAACGATCGCTGAGTCGGAGGCCTGGAAATATATAAACCGGAACGATGTGGGGTTAGAACTGGCTGTGATCAATCCAGGCTATGTGTTTGGGCCATTACTGGAAAAGGACTTCAGTGATTCGGGCGAACTTATCAGAAAGGTATTGGCTGATGAAATCCCCGGATTACCAAAAATCAGCTTCCCGATAGTGGATGTCAGGGACGTGGCCGATATGCACCTTTTGGCACTTGAAACGGCAGATGCAGCCGGTAACCGGTTTATTTGTGTAAATGACTCAAGCTCCTATCAGTATATCGCCAAAACCCTGAAAGAAGCTTTACCCGAATACAGGACGAAAATTAAAACCGCTGAATTTCCTGATTTCTTTATTAAATTTTACAGCCTTTTTAACAAGGATAGGAGGGTAAGGAGGCCGGAGCTCGGCGGCAGACGATCATACGATAATACT
>CBDUCT010000548.1:0-1660 GCA_965365715.1 uncultured Cyclobacteriaceae bacterium
TACATGCCCCTTATTGTCAGGCATCACGGCTGTTAATTTATTGCCTCCTTCTTTTGCAGACAGTCCTTCATGGATCAGATCACCCTTCTGAATTTCCTCCATGATCTCGTACGACAACAATCTGTCTCTCTCGAATTTTCTGTTTTCAATGGGGATATAAAATATACGGTAATCAGGACCGGGAATGATCACTTCATTATTTTTACTGAGGAAGAAATAGGCTCCACCCGAAGTGTCTCTGAAAAGCGCCATGCGGGCCTTTTTACCCGCCAGTTCCATGGCCTTATTCCCTCTGCCCGGGATCGGCATGGCATCGAGTACCTTCAAGGTATCTTCAATATCAATCAATAGTAATGTGGTATTTGCCCGTCCGAAGGATAAGGTCACCATGGTATTTTCATCAACGAATGCAAATGAGGGACACATGCCGGAGAATTCCTTTCCCTTTTCTCTGACCTGGAAATACTGCACCCTTGCATTTTCCGGAACAGGACCCTGTTTATTGCTGATGTCGGATGCATAGGAATCCTCATGCATAGCACTTGGAAGATTATCTTTCATAAAGGGATGGTCCCACTTGGGAAGGGGGGGAAGACTTTCCGGATATTTTTTCTGACCTCCCTGGAATTCAATCCAGGAGGGATACCATTCGGCTTCTACTTTTACAAACCTGGGCGTCACCTGGAAATCAGTATCCTCCACTTTAAGTGGAACACAATATTGAGCGTAAAGTGATGGTATAATTACTAAATTGGAGACAAATAATATGGATAGGGCGATCAATTTTTTCATAACATGCTTTATTTTGAATTTTTTCTTATATAAACTTTTTGCGGGCAACTTATTCATCGGGATTCTTAACAATTTGGGTAAGCCCCTGATTCCATAGTCATACCATATGGATGTAAAAATTTTTGCTTTATTAAGGGATTTAAACTATATATCATCATAACAGAATTAAAAAATATAAAGTTCATCCAGTTTGTAATTCCAATTCAATATAATAAATAAAAAGGTGATTCCCTGACGGTTCATTCAGTATTTTATTTCTATTCATAAGAATGTCAGAATCGAAAATAATCTATTGCTATTATTAAAAGTTCTATAGGCCCTGCACTTGTAATTCTGAATATGAATAAAGAAATTGCCGATGATTCAGATTTTCTTAGATTTAGGTATTGCAACAGTACATGAAAGTAAGATCATTTATCCGAGATTGTATTTTATTCACTTGTTTATTTGGGATATTGTATTTAACGGGGTGTCAAGGTAATTCTCTTGAAGAAAAACCCAATATCCTGCTGATATTGACGGATGACCAGGGGTATTCTACTTTGGGATGCTATGGAGGAGATATTGTTCCCACCCCTAACCTGGACCAATTCGCCAGCGAAGGAGTATTGTTCACGAATGCTTATGTCACCTCGCAATGCACACCTACCAGGGCTACGCTGTTAACCGGACAATATACCGCCAGGCACGGCTTGTGGCATGTATTGCCATGGTATGGATATCCCAATGCACGAATGACAGAAGCCAGATTTGCCGAACATTTCCCCCGTTCTACGTATACTATCGCCAAAGGATTGAAATCAGCAGGATATGTCACCGGAATATTTGGTAAATGGCATCTCACCTCCAACGAGGATGGTCATTATAT
>CBDUCT010000549.1:0-1646 GCA_965365715.1 uncultured Cyclobacteriaceae bacterium
TTCGATAATTTCATCATATTCTTTTCTATTCCTATATTGAATTTGTTTTTTATAACTTTCATACATAATGATGGCCTTGTCAAACTCCATCCCGAGATGATAAGCCCTCGCTAATTCGAACATTATGTTTTCCGGAGCGTCAACCTGCTGGTAGGCAAATTCCAGATATGGGTAGGCAAGCGAGCTGGCGCTTGTATTGAAGTAGCATATTCCTATTCGATAATTGTATTCAGTATTTTCCGGATTTATGGAATCCAGCATTAGGTATCCTTCAAGTGCCTTTTTATAATCTCCTATCCTGTAATACTCCTTAGTAATATTTTCAATTCGATTTGAAAATCTTTCTGACTCCTCATCCTGACTGAAAGCCAACATTGACAAAGAAGTTACGAAAATCAGGGTAAATGTCATCCGGCTAATACTTTTTCCCATAATTGGTCAGGTATAGGTTCAACAGGTTTTTGATTTTGAAAATAATTATTTCCACCTTGCAATGCTAATGGTTTATATTCTTTTTGAAAATTCTTTAATTTGTCCTTATGTCTCTTCATATAGGTAAAGGAAATTAATTTACTCGCATGCTGATAAAAAACGCCACATTTCTGAAGAGTGTCACCAATGTTAAGGATTGCCCGAAATCTATCGCACATGATTTTGCCTTTATCGGACGATCTAATGTGGGCAAATCATCATTGATCAATATGCTGGTTAATAGAAAGCAATTGGCCAAAACATCAGGGAAACCCGGGAAAACCCAAACAATTAATTTTTTTCTAATCAATGACAGATGGCACCTGGTAGATTTGCCCGGGTATGGATGGGCTGGTGTCAGCAAAGAAAAAAAGATAGAATGGGTTGCTTTTGTGAGGGATTATCTTCTAAAGCGACAGAATCTATATTGTCTGTTCATACTGGTAGATATAAGACATGATCCTCAGAGCATAGATCTGGAATTTATTAATTGGGCTGGAGAAAACAGGATCCCCTTTGCTATTGTCTTTACAAAATCAGATAAAATTTCGAAGAGGAAAAGAGCGGCAAGCATCGCTAAATATAAAAAACGCTTGTTAAAGGATTGGGAATCCTTACCTGATATATTCATTACCTCCTCCCTAAAAAACAATGGGAAAGAGGAAATTTTGAATTTCATTGACAAAATCAATTCCGTATAAAATTTTGTCCTTAATTGAAAATCTATCAAATTTGTTCAGCAAATTTTTACTACAGGCATGAAGGACTTAACAGAAATTGCATCGATATCAGGTAAAGGAGGATTATTCAGGATTATTAAACCAGGCAGGGTTGGGGTAATTCTTGAAAGCATGGATGATAAGAAGATCAAGATAGCAACCAATCCCAACCATAAGGTATCTATACTGGCTGATATATCCATTTATACTACTACAGATGATGGTGCCATGCCATTGGAAGACATACTCCGAAAGATACATAAAGAGTTTGGAGATGATCCGGGTATTGATGGCAAATCAACGGCAGATGAACTGATCAGCTTCATAGAATACATCGTCCCGGAATATGATAACTCACGCGTATATCCTTCCGATGTTAAGAAGCTGGTTAACTGGTACAATGTCCTCCTTCGTGAATTCCCTGATTTTTTCAAGGAAGAAAAGAAAGAGAAAAAG
>CBDUCT010000550.1:0-1602 GCA_965365715.1 uncultured Cyclobacteriaceae bacterium
CTGTCCTGAACATAAGGACGCGAAGGTGCAGGGCCCAACCACATTTTGTAATCCAGTGTTTCCGGACTTTTTTCCGGATCAGTACTGTAGATTACCGGGTCAGTGCCGCCTGTGATCCACGCATGTGCCTTGTATACATCCCCCAATACTCCACTCCTTAAAATATCAAAAGCTTTTGTGAAATAATCGACACTGATCTGCCATAAACCTGTGGTCACTACATTATTGTATTTTCTTTGCAGATCTACCATGAGATTACACTCTGCAACGGTTCTTCCTACAGGCTTCTCAACATAGACAGCCTTGCCCGCTTTTATGGCTTCCGCATAGACGTAAGCATGCCAATGGTCGGGGGTTGCGATAATTACACCATCAATATCCTTATCTTCAATAAGCTTCCGAAAATCATTGTATAATTTTATTTGACCTGCATTGACTGGAAATTTTCCTTTGAGGGCACTGGCACGCTCCTCCAGTTTTATTTGATCAACATCACACATGGCAATACAATGTACGAAGGAATTTGCCTCCATCATGATCCGCATATTTGTTGCTCCAAACCCAAGACCAATTACACTGATATTTACACGGTCGCTTGGCGCTTTGGAAGCATAGCTGATGGGCATAGATGTATAGAGCCCGATTCCTGCAAGGGCAGATGTTGATTTCTTTATGAATGACCTTCTGTTTTGGGCTTCCATTTCGAATAATCTATTAAAAAATGTTTGTTAAAATTTACCTGAGCTTATAAAGTAATACGGACTTTGCCATAAAATTTCTTTAATCCTCCAGTTGAAAGTCAATTGTAGAAACCACTCGGACCAGCTTTATTTGAGGTGTGTTTTGATCCCTGTCATTTATTGTAAAGAGGCCTTGCCTCGCAACTCTTATCTTTCCCACCTGGGAATCAGAATCCCTTGCAAATTTCTCGGCCACCTCCCTGGCATTTTTAGTAGCTTCTTCAATCATTGAGGGTTTAAGTTGACTCAATCCTGTATAAATATATTCGATAGGTCTCCATTCATTTTTCGAACCCAGTAATATCCCTTTTGATATAAGTTTGAGAGATTCAGAAAGTGCATTTTGAAGCCTGTCAATATCTTTAGTCCTTACGGTAAACTCCGATACCGCTATATACCTGAATTCTGCATTCTGAAAATTAGGATTATAAAGGTTTGCACGAACATCACTAATATTTGTAGTTCCTTTGGTCAGGTCATCTTTATTGAAACCCTGATCGATGAAGAAATTATATACTTCCGTATTTTGCGTTTCAATATCACGTTTCAATACATCGAGATCATTTCCTGCCAGGGTTATATTAATGGGCCAGACGGCCAGGTCAGCTTTGACTTCCCGTTCTGAAAGTCCCTTGACCTGAACATATCGGTCATATTTTTTCCCGGTCTTATGCATATTTCCAATGAAGAAACCAGCAATTACAATTGAGATGGATATTATGGCTGTCTTTATCCAGTCCAGATTTTTCATTTTCTTATGTTTAGTATTTACAAGAAGTCAAGCGCTCTTCTTTGGGCTATTTTTCTAACAATATAGCATGCTTGTTATGATTAATCCAGGAAAAAGAAAAAAGATTTACAG
>CBDUCT010000551.1:0-1602 GCA_965365715.1 uncultured Cyclobacteriaceae bacterium
AAAGAGATTTGGTGCACAGGGAGGTATTGGGACTATATTTTCACGTCTTACAGTTGAAGCTCCTATAGTTAAAGATAAAGGCTCCTTCATAATTGCAGGCAGACGATCTTATATTGATGTTTTCGCTAAGCTTTTCACGGATGTTCTAAGCGAAGGAGCACAGTTATATTTTTATGACCTTACTCTGAAAGCCAATTACGATATAGGAAAAAAAGACAAAATTTTTCTGTCAGGTTACTTAGGTAGAGATGTATTCAAATTTGATGCAAATCAAGGGTTCAGCTGGGGGAACAATACAGCTACCCTTAGATGGAATCATATATTCAACGACAGATTATTTTCTAATATGAATTTCATATTCAGCGATTACGATTATTCGCTGGCTTTTGGTGAGGATAACCTGGACAAGTTCGAATGGAATTCGAAAATCAGAACATTATCATTCAAACCGAATTTAACATTTTTTGTAAATACAAACAATATCTGGGATTTCGGGGCAGAATTAAACTACTATATATTTACTCCGGCTGATGCAATTGGAATAAGTAATGGTGAGGCCACTGATATCAGCTTACCCTTGAAATATGCTTTTGAATGGAGTATGTACTTCAATAACGAATTAAATTTCGGTGATCAATTTGGATTACAATATGGATTGAGAGGATCGGGATACTCATATATCGGTCCCGGTTTTATCTATGAATTCGAAACTATCATTCCTGGACAGCGGCAAAATTTAGTATCCGAGACCAGGGTTGAAGGAAGGGAAGTGATCCAGAATTACTTCAACCTTGAACCAAGGATTTCATTGAAATATCAGATCAATCAAAGGAACTCTATAAAAGCCTCATATAACAGGTTGTCACAAAATATACACCTCATATCAAATACTACAGCTTCTAATCCACTTGACGTGTGGGTTCCAGGTACAAACAATATAAAACCGGAACTGGCCAACCAATATGCTATCGGATTCTTTAAGAATTTTGGATTAAATAGTGATTACGAGACCTCTGTTGAAGCGTATTATAGAACAACGGATAACCAGATAGAGTATATTGACGGAGCAGACCTTTTGATTAATCAATATCTTGAAGGAGATCTTTTATTTGGCATTGGGCGGGCTTATGGTCTGGAATTTTATGTTAGGAAGAACACCGGAAAATTAAACGGTTGGATAAGCTATACACTGGGGCGATCGGAACTGAAAGTAAATAGTATCAACAATAATGAATGGTATCCAACACGTTTTGATCAGCTCCATAATTTGAAAGTAACGGGTTTCTATGATTTGAATGAAAGATGGACATTTTCTGCCAGTTTCACCTATATATCAGGAACACCTACTACATTTCCAACATCCAGATTTCAAAGCCAGGAATATGTTATACCATATAACTATTTAAGTAGCCGGAATAATACCAGAATCCCCGATTACCACAGGTTGGATATTTCAGTGATCCTGAATGGGAAAAAATACAAAAAGAATGGAAAAGAGAGGAAAAACAGGGATTACTGGGTATTTGGTGTTTATAATGCCTATGCAAGGGAAAATCCCTTTTCAATTTACTTCTCACAGGGTACGGACAGACCTGCAGCTGG
>CBDUCT010000552.1:0-1588 GCA_965365715.1 uncultured Cyclobacteriaceae bacterium
GACCTCACCACCAGGGGTTCCATCATTTGATGTGACAACGACACCAGGAATTCTACCTTGCAATGCAAGTGCGGCATCCGCTACCTGCACCTTGGCCAGTTCTTCACCATTTACTGACCCAATGGCACTGGTAAGATCTTTCTTTGCCTGTGTCCCATATCCTATGACAACTATCTCCTCCAGGGCAGCAACATCCTGCTGAAGCGTTATGTCAATTCTCGTCTGGCTGCCTACCCGGATTTCCTGCGTAACATAACCGACCGAACTGAATACCAATACAGATTCTTCATCAGGAACCTCCAGTTTGAAATTTCCATCGAGGTCTGTAATAGTACCCTGAGCTGTGCCTTTGATTACAATATTAACACCGGGCAGGGGTTCTCCATCCTCCGAAGATAAGATTCTGCCGGTAATTATAACTCCCTGGATAATCACTTCCAGAGGTTTCTGTTGAGGGTTGGATAACCTGTCGACATTAATATAGCGGTTAACCTGTCGGAATTTCAGACTGGCTTGCCTTGATACCTCCAGGAGGGCATCTGCAACAGAAATGTTCTTGGCTCTAATATTTACCTTGGACCGGTTTTGTATATCCTGGATGTCATAGGTAAATAAAAAATCAGTTGAAGACTCAATAGCCCTAAAAACTTTTTGAACTTCTGAGTTCCTTAAATCCAGGTCAACCTGGATATCGCGTACGCTTTTGATCTCTTGTGCCCTTCCAACATCTCCCAACAGGGCTGTATACAAAAAAGTTTGTATGACAAAACCCATAAGAAAATATTTAGAAGCCATAAGGATCAGCTTTTGTAATTTAATTTTCATAAATTTGCGCTTTAGGTTTTATAATATTTACTGTTATAAACTTATTGAACAGCTCTCTTCGCTGTTAGATTTCAAAACCAACTGTTGTCCAGAACAGTTGGTTTTTTCATTTTTAGGTTATGTTTTCATTTGTCCATTCATTAAAATTTTATATATACATTTTTGTCTTTTATCTGATATTCAAATCCTTTTGAAAAACTCATACTTTCCAGAAGTGTACTTAGGTATTCATTATCAAAGCGGCCTGTGTATTTCCATTTTTCTCCATCATAATTCTGGACATGAAACTCCACCCCGTACCACCGACTCAATTCTTCAATTATTTCTTCGAATCCGGCTTCTTCAAATATCAGGATCCCATCTTTCCACGCAAGTGCGGATTCAAGATTAACCTCCTCAATTATGAATTTTCCTGATTTGTTTTGAATCGTTATCTGCTGTCCGGGTTCCAAAATAATTTCTTTCTTACTTCCAGGTATTCGCCTAATAAGCACTTTGCCGGATTCAAGGATTACCCTTGTAACCTGATCTTCATTAAATGAACTAACATCGAAAGATGTACCTAATGCCACTACATCTATAAATTCGGTCCGTACGATAAATGGTCTTGAAAGATCTCGCTCAACCTCAAAATAGGCCTCGCCCTGAAGTTTTACCAATCGGTCATCATCACTAAATCTGTCAGGATATTGAATTGAAGATCCTGAATTCAGCCAGATTTTCGTTCCGTCGGTAAGGAAAAAGCGGACCTTCTCACCTAAAT
>CBDUCT010000553.1:0-1586 GCA_965365715.1 uncultured Cyclobacteriaceae bacterium
ATACAATTTTGTATATCCAATTAAAATATCCCAGAATTTCCTGATCCTATAAACATCCTTAAAGGTCTTCTGAAGATCTCATTACGAATTGACTAAATCATTCACACTATATTATATCCTCCCGGCAGATCATTTCTTTTTAATATCTAGTATATTAATGATCAATTTCAATTCACCTAAGGAGAAAACCCGCTAATACCAGTATTCATGCTTTGATAATATTGTTATTGTTGCTCTAAAAAGTAATTTCTCTCAATGGCCCGACTCTAAACAAAGTTGAGAATGATTCAAAACCTTTATTCAGGAAACAAAAAGGAAAACTCAGCTATCTGATTACGAACTTCGTTTAAGGTTGACAGATTTTTCCTATCGCTTTACAGCCCGTGTTGAATTTACTGCCGATAGCATATTAAGGGACCTCAATAATCCTGGAATTAAAGAGGCAGCAATATTTTGGAAAATTTATGAAATTATTCAGGAAAGCCCTAATAATAAATAAAGGTCCTGGATATAAAATCCGGGACCTGGAAATGCTCGCCTGAAAATATTTTAATTCAGGGCAAATATTAGAAAAATCTTCTCGAATCGAAAATTTTATTCCAAAAGTTTTAGGGATTTTATTTTAGATCTTTCGTTTGCAGATTTCCCAGGAAATCACAAGTATGTTCAAGCATTCCAGATATCCTCTTTCAGCCCGGACCACGATTCAGGATGCTGAGGCCCTGCACTTTTCCTGATATCAACATTGAATCCGGTGAGATGGACCATCCCCGATACTTTTTCGACCTTATCGGGACCGTCAGCCGCAAGGATGTTCACGTTAACACCTTTGGTTTTTCCAGCTACTGACAATCCTGAAGCCTGGTGTCCCCAGCCATGGGGAAGGGCCACTGTCTTCAATCCCAGGTCATCATCCAGTCTGAGGGGCAACCGTACTGTGGCTGTTTCAGAGCTCACATCAACCATATCTCCATCCGCTAAACGTAGATCCACGGCATCCCTGGAATTCATGTACAGATAGTTTGTGTGTCTAGAACCCTGGACAAATTCCTCATAGTTATGGGTCCAGGAGTTATGCGTCGTTACCGCTCTACGGGTAATTAACTTAAACCGGTTTTTACTATTAGTTTCTGAAATAAAATCATCTTCCAGTTTGCTTGCCTGTTCCATGAATTTAGAAGGGGCAAGGTTTACTTTACCATCATCAGTAACCATTCTTTTATCCAGGAAATCTTTTGCCGTATGGGCAGGCCGGAGAATACCATGCTTAAAATTCAACAATCTTCTGAATCCCTTTTGCCGGGTGATCCTTAATAAAAGATTGAGCAGGAATATTTGTGGTATGGATCTTTGATATATCTTGTTTTTTCCGAGTGAATTTATCCAAATAAGGAACTCAAAAAATTTCTGGGCTACTTTAGATCCAAATATCGGTAAACCTGATGCCCTGGCCAGATCTAAATAAATTGAGCCTTCATCCCTTTGTTCAGCATCCGGTTTAACAACGGACTTTGTTGCCTGTAGATAAGGCCGGGTCTGTAAACCCAGCATTAATGGAAAGATAAACGGGAGATCCGGACGTTCCA
>CBDUCT010000554.1:0-1572 GCA_965365715.1 uncultured Cyclobacteriaceae bacterium
TATATCCTCCAGCCACCATGACCTGGAATTTACGGACACCTCCATGCAATGATCCATGATATTTCTCCCCATTCCAGTTCGATTCAAAACCAACCTGGGCATTTCCATGGATCTCAAATTGATCGTAAGGTTGGGGCACTTCTGATTTAAGGTTTATGACCCCTCCAAAGGAAGGTCCGTATTTTAACAAAAAAGGGCCTTTTATTATTTCAATATTGCCGATATCCTCTGTTTCTATGCGGGCTGTTACAGGGTCCATCCTGTTTGGGCAGCCATTCTCAATCTTTACCCCGTTGTTTAGCAATACATTCAACTGGCTATATTTATATCCACGTACCACTGGGTCCAGGTTGGCTCCACCCCGACGAATTCCTGAAACATTTGGTATTGATCTCAGATATTCTCCAACATCACGGATCTGCTCGTTCTGGAGGTCTTTCTTTGTTACATATTTAGATGCTACGTATTTTACTTCATCCAGGACCTCATCTTCAATGAGGATCGAATCAAGTAAGATTGTTTTCTCTACTTCCTGTCCAGTTAAAGGCTGTACTATGACTACGCATATCAAAAATATACTGGTTATGAATGTTCTCATCTGCACTACTATCAGACTTTAAAAAATTAATTACAATTGGTATTGGCTATATATACTCAGGGCTCCAATATTATAGACTTTTAATAATGTATATCCCCCTAATACAAACAATCATTAAATCGAAAAAAAACCATATTATTTGAAGGTTCCAGCTTCAAATAAATCATGGAACCTCGGGTTCTCTCACAATCCTGAATTTCGAAGGGAATTAATGCCTTGCCCCGAACACCCCGGTCCCGATCCTGATCATAGTTGATCCTTCCTCGAGGGCAGTCTTATAATCTCCGGACATGCCTATGGAGAGTTCAGTCAGTTCTATAGCGCGATGCTGGTATTTCGATGAGACGGTATCCAGCAGATCTTTGATATACCGGAATTCCCTGCGTATCTGTTCATCATCCTGAGTGTAGGTGCCCATGCCCATTAACCCGGTTATTTTAACATGCTCAAATCCGGAGTTCACAACCTCATCCAATACCTGATAAAGTCCTTCTTCCGTTAGTCCGAACTTGGTTTCTTCCTCAGCAATATGAACCTGCAGGAGACAGAAAATGATTCGGTCGTGTTTTGCAGCCTGCTTTTCAATCTCAATCAACAATTTTATGCTATCAACTGAATGGATCAGGTGTACAAAGGGAGCGATATATTTCACTTTATTGGACTGAAGATGTCCAACCATGTGCCATTGAACATCTTTGGGTAATTGCGGGTATTTATCGGCTAATTCCTGAACCTTGTTCTCACCAAAAATTCTCTGACCTGAATCATAAGCACTCCTGATAATATCCACTGATTTGGTCTTGCTGATGGCGACCAATCTACAGTTCCTGTCACCGATCTCTTTCAAATATTTATTTATATTATCCGCAATATTCATAATCAAATAATAATTCTATATTTACCCATATTTAAATATATTCATAATAATAAATTGATATTTCTATAATCAGATTTTTAATTCTCATTATTTACTT
>CBDUCT010000555.1:0-1549 GCA_965365715.1 uncultured Cyclobacteriaceae bacterium
AAAAAACATCCCACTAAGGATAGGTATTCACGAGGGTGAAGTGGTGATGGAGGATAATGATGTATTTGGAGATGGGGTAAACATTGCATCTCGCATCCAGGATGAATCAGCTAAGGGTGGAATATGCATTTCGGATTCAGTTTTTAGAATCATCAAAAACAAAACAGATATCAAAGCCGAATCCATTGGAAACAGGCATCTGAAAAATGTGGACGAGACCATCAAACTATATCAGATAAAGACGATTGGCATCAATGCGTTAAAAGCATATTCCGAACTGAGAAGATCCAAATTACTGATTTGGTTAATTGCTTTAATTGCTTCCATCCTTTTAATTACCGGAGGATGGTTTCTTAATGAAAAATACAAATCAGGCCCTGAAATTGAAAAAGTTGAAATGGTCTTACCTAAAAATGCTCCAGTGGTCTGTAGTAGATATGGAGTTTTGCCTTTAGCTATTTCCCCGGATGGATCAACCATTATTTATCAGGGATTTGCCAATGATAGAATGCATTTATTTAAAAGGCATTTAAATCAAGATAAAGTTTTTTCTATTCCCGGAACGGAAAATGGAGCATTTCCTTTTTTCTCACCGGATGGAAACTGGATAGGATTCTATTCCGGGGGTGTATTTAAAAAGATGCTTCTGGAGGGTGGTAATCCGGTTGATATTTGCCAAGCGCCATCCTCATGTAATAGGAGTGCTCTTTGGTTGGCAGATAATACGATCGTATTTAGTCTCACCGGAGTTGGATTGGCCACTGTTCCTTCATCCGGAGGTGAAATAAAATACTTAACTACTGTAAACAGTGAAATAGGTGAGTTTAATCATTCTGTTCCATATAGTTTACCCGATGGTAAAAACCTGCTTTTCACTGTTTATAATGGAGCTGGCAATCCAATGTACATAAAATCATTCAACCGGGGAAGTCATGAAGAAAAGATCATTGTGCAAGAAGCAAAGTTTCCATTGTATGCATCATCCGGACATCTTGTTTATATAAAAAATAAACACTTGATGGCAACGCCTTTCAATCTGAAAAAAATGTCAGTTGAGGAACCTGAAATTGTTTTGATAGAAAATATTGGTTTTCAAGATCCAAGTATTGGTTTGTCTAACAATGGAACCTTGGCTTATGTCCCAGGACAATCGGTGATGGATCAATTGGTCTGGGTGGATATGGAAGGAAATATCAGAACCATAATCAGCGATAGTCTACATTATTATGGGCCAAGGATTTCTCCGGATGGAAATAAAATTGCATTGTGGATCGCAGATCTAACTAGCGAGGGACATGAATATATTTATGATCTACAACGTGAGTCATTGGAACAACTAACCAATTCAGGTGATAATTTCTGGCCCGTCTGGACCCCGGATGGAAAGCATATTGCATTTCCATCACAGCGCGGTGGTAATTTTATTGATATCTACTGGAAAGCAATTGATAAAAGTCGTCTTGCAGAATCGTTATTAAACCTGAAATCAACTGATGAGTTGAAAGATGTTATATTCCAGCCACAGACCTGGACTGCCGATGGACAAGTA
>CBDUCT010000556.1:0-1544 GCA_965365715.1 uncultured Cyclobacteriaceae bacterium
GAACACATAATTGTTCTGCGGGCCTTTTCAGGAAAAACTTTCCTTAAGTGATTTAATCCTTTAAAGAGGCTTGTACTAAAGGTTTCGGAAGACTTGATCTCGACTGCATCCAGTGCTTGCAGATCATCAATCACCAGATCAATTTCATTCTGGTTGCTGTCTCGATAGAAAAAGAAATTATCCATCAGGCCTTTATGCTTACGGGATTTAACAATATCTGCAACCACAAGATTTTCAAATATGGCACCTCTCAATGGATGGCTTTCCAACAATTCAGGTTGTTGTATTCTCAGCAAATTACAAACAAGACCAATATCGTAAAAATACAGTTTATAGGCCTTGGTTAAACGCTTGTTGATATTCGCATGATATGGAGGTAATTGAAATACAATATATGACGCTTCCAAAATAGAAAGCCACGATTGAATGGTGTGAACCGAAACTCCCAGTTCATTGGCCAGATGACTGGCAATGAATATCTGTCCCACTCTGCCGGCACACAATCTGACAAATCTTCTGAATTTATCAAGATCCCTGATATTGACCATCTGCCTCAGGTCCCGTTCTATATAGGTTTCAAAATAAGCGGAATAGACCTTGCCAGGCGATAGATCCAAATCCCAGATCCGGGGATAGAATCCCTTGTAGAGCATGCTATTAATGTCTGATTCATTACGCGATCCCAGTTCAGAAATACTAAATGGAAACAACTTATAGATTGCAGTTCGACCTGCCAGGGACTGAGTGATTCCACTCAGGAGGTTGAATTGCTGACTTCCTGAGAGAATGAACATCCCGGGATTATTATATTCGTCTACTATCCCCTGAATATAAGAAAGCAAGTCCGGCACTCTTTGTACTTCATCAAGGATCACACCATCCAAGTATCGGTTTAAAAAACCCCGCGGATCATTTTTTGCTATCTCATAGTTATCTGGATTCTCAAGAGATATGTATTTCTTCTCTGGGAATAAGTGTTTGATCAGGGTAGTTTTCCCAGACTGGCGAGGTCCGGTAATTGTAAGGACTGGAAAACCTTTCGCACCTCTTATTATATCAGCTTCAATCTCTCGCGAAATATACATTCTATGTACTTTTGAACTTACACTACAAATATACATATAATACTGTGAAACGCCCAAGAAATGTATGAAATTATGAACTCTAACTTCAAAAAAGCATAGATTTCCCTTGTAGTATAAAACAACTCCTATATGATCTTGTTCATGTGGTAACCGGGCTGAATGTCCTCATGTTGTTCCCCTAACTTAATAGCCAGAGCTCCGGATCACATTCCAGGCTTATGCCCCGGCTTTCCTCTGAGAGGTCGAGCAGGGCGAACATTGTACCGGCCTCCTTAAAAACAAGGGCGGTGTCATTAAATGGGAAGCTTTCAGTGACAGCTGGATTTAGTGATGCAGTATTCTCTGATCTCTTCGATGTTCATAGGCAATCTATAAATTATCAATATAAGTAAAAAATAGCTGCATTAAATGCTTTTAAATGATCTGTTATCAGTTTATTTGAGTGTGAACCAGTATAAA
>CBDUCT010000557.1:0-1530 GCA_965365715.1 uncultured Cyclobacteriaceae bacterium
TCCAGGACGGTCGGTAATGCCCTCACCATTGTCATTCCCGCCATCCAGCCCAGAATTCGGCCCTCCCCAGACTTTATTGATGACCTGGTTAACATGCACTTTTTTACCATTGAAATAAACGGTCACCATAGGTTTCTCGGTGAGAACTCCATCTTTAAATCGGGCAGCCCGGAATTTTATATCATAGGCATTCCACTCACCAACACCATTATAGGCATAATAAGGTGATTCTGTTTCATTTATCACCGTACCCAGGCCGTGCCTTGGAGAGTCACCGTCCAGGATCTGAATTTCATATCTGTTTTGCAGGTATACGCCACTATTTCCTTTCGGATGCTTTATTAGAAACTCAACATGCGCCCTGAAATCCCTAAATTTCTTCTTAGTTACAATATCGGCACTTCCATACAAACCTCCTGCAGCAGCTGGGTCATTGGAATTCACAACCGTTCCAGGTCCTTTTGGATCATCTTCTATTTCCCATTTTATCGGTGGCTCTGCGGCGAACCTGGGCCCTTCCCAGTACTCCCAATTCTCATGCAGTGAGGCCTTGCTACCATCGAACATTATGATTGCACCATCAGGCGCCTTTACACCCACACCGGTATGGTGATCGGAGCTATCATATGAAAGAGAATTTAGATTTGAAGTGAAAGACAAACTTGCAAGAGCGATTAAAATGATAAGTAAATGTTTCATGATTTTAATTTATTCACACCAAGTTAATAAATAATTGAATAAGGATCTAAGTTTTTAGGTGAAGGACTCCCTTTTTGGAAACTTAATTATATACAGGATTTGATTAAAAACAAATCCAGATCTACTCATGTCTCAGCGAATCCACAGGATTTATACTGGCTACCCTGAAGGTTCTGAAACTTATTGTAATCCACGCAATTAGGATCATTATAACCAGCGTAGCAAGAAAGTGAAACAACCTGATATCAATGTGATAAGCAAAACCATCAAGCCAGTTTTTCATGAGATAATTTGCGATTGGGGCCGAAATCAAAAAAGAAAAGAATACCGGTAAAGTAAAATCTTTTGACAACATGTAAACCAATTGATAAACGGGAGCTCCCATTACTTTTCTGATACCCACTTCCTTCACGCGTTGTTCTGCGGTGAAAGTCGCCAGGCCATACAGACCGAGACAGGCAATAATTATCGTTATAAGTGTGAAAAACTCGGCCATTTTCTCAGTTTTTCTTTCGATTTTATAGGCTTTATCAAATTCATCATCAAAAAATGAATAGGTAAAAGGGTACTTATCCGAGAAAGATTTTTTTATTCTACCGATCTCAGAAATAGTATGCTTCAGATCATAACCTGATACCTTTACAGACACCGTGCTTCTTTGCTCATTCAGGAACAACTGCAAAGGCATAATTTCCTGGTGAAGTGAATGTTGATGAAAATCCTTCATAATACCAACAATAGTGCATGTGTCGCGCCAGTTCGCCAGTTCCTTACCTAGCGGATCCTCCCAGGGAAGCGCCCGGGCAGCGGTTTCATTAATCAAGACTACTC
>CBDUCT010000558.1:0-1518 GCA_965365715.1 uncultured Cyclobacteriaceae bacterium
GGGAATGCACTTACATTACAGGGAGATCTTTCTGAAGCGTTACAGAATTATTTTAAAGCTGCTGAAATTGCCAGTGACAATCAAATGACAACAGCCTCAGGCAGGATCTCCATTTCTATCGCAGATGCCTATTCATCCATTAATAATTATCAAGTATCTACGAGTTATTATGAACAAGCGATCAAGATCCTGAGGGAAGAAAATGATACACTCAATTTGGCTGTAGCGTTGTTAAATGCTGGCGATGAGTACTATAAATCCGGCAGGCTGGACACTGCACTTTTGCACTACAGGGAATCCGGAGAAATATTCAGGGTATTGGATTATAAACAGGGAGAAGCCTATAATATCGGTAACATAGGGCAGGTATATGCGCAGTTCGGCAATGACGAAATTGCTGAAAACAACCTGGAACAAGCGATAAATATCTTAACTGAACTTGGAGATTATTATCCGGTCTGCGTTTACCTGCTGGATTTGTCTGATATCAGCATAAAAAGGAATGACCATCAAAATGCGCTCAATTATGCAAATCGAAGCCTCTCCTACGCCTTTGAATATGGACTGAAAGAGCAAATCAGTGACGCCAATCTGAAGCTGTCTGAGATCTACGAAATCCTTGGACAGACTACGAAATCATTGAACCATTACAAAGATTACATATCTTATCTGGACAGTTTAAATACCAATGTACAGAAAATAGCGAATCTGCGTACTCAATTCGAAGTCGCACAAAAGCAATCTGAAGTTGATCTGTTAATGAAAGAAGCAGAAATAGCAGACCTCAAGGGTAGAAGAAAGAGTTGGGTGATTTTCGGCATTGGAATTTCTCTTATTTTTGTAGTAGCTATTGCCTATGTTTTATTCAGAAGGTATAAGTTTGAGCAGGAAACAAACCAGATTATTGAAGAGGAAAAAAACCGCTCTGAAAACCTTCTGTTGAATATTCTGCCTCAGGAAACCGCCATGGAATTGAAGGAACGAGGTGCTGTGAGGGCAAAGCGAATAGAAGGGGTAACTGTCCTGTTTACGGACTTTATAAAATTTACCAGGCTTGCAGATCAGACCAGCCCGGAACTTGTGGTTCAGAGTATTGACTATTATTTCAAGCAGTTTGATGAGATCACATCCCGGTACATGCTTGAGAAAATTAAAACCATCGGGGACTCGTACATGTGTGCCGGGGGCTTACATTCCGATTATTCCCAGGCCAAAGAAGTAATTAAAGCCGCCAAGGAGATGGTGGGAATCATTGAAGAAGTAAAAAACTCAGGTGGTGATATCATTCATTTTGATATGCGAATTGGTATTCATACGGGTCCGGTAGTAGCAGGAATTGTTGGCCACAAAAAGTGGCAATATGATATCTGGGGGAATACGGTCAATGTTGCATCAGGAATGGAAGCCAATTCCATGGCGGGAAAGATCAATATTTCAGAGGATACCTATAATCAAATTAAGGACGAATTTCAGTTTGAATACCGGGGAGAGATTGAAGTCAAACACCGAGGACCAATG